>JAIDQV010000031.1 GCA_029062045.1 Clostridia bacterium | reverse complement strand
AACAACGTTTCCGCAATCTACGGCAAAAAAATTGAGAAACAGTAAATAATTGAATAAATTTACCATGCGGCGGCAAGTTTCAACTTGCCGCCGCATATAATATACGATAAAATTGTGGATAACTTATCAAAAACGCTTGTTTGCGGTACGTTTGGGGAGGGTTATCCACCAAAAGTTGTCCACAAAAAATTGTTTAAAAAGTTTTAAAATGAATATATGCAATAAAGTTATCCACAAGTTATTAACATTCGCGCAAAAAAGAACTAAATTAGCTCATTTTCGACATAATATTGTGAAACTTTGTATAATTTTATCCACAATCGCGTTTTTATGCAAAAAGTTTCACGCAGAGAATCATCGATTACCGCTTAATAACCTTGCCTTTGCAGGGGTATAGGGTAGAATCAAAAATAACTTCGCCGTAGCCGTCCGCAACAATCCGTCCGCTTTTGGGGTTTTTTACCGAAAGAACTTCGCCGTCGATTTCCGCGATTACGTCGGAATACTCGAAAGCCAAATCGCATCCTTCGGTACGGCAGTTGATAAGTTTAAGTTTCTTGCAATAGCAGAGGGGTTGGGTACCCGTGATAAGACAATTAATAAGCGTAAGCCCTTCGGAATACCATCCCAGGTACTCACCGCGCAGAATACTGTTTTTTACCGTGATATTTTTAGAGTGCCAAAATGCGTCCTTCGTGGAAAAATCGCAGTCCTCGATAACCGCGTCTTTGACGTATTGGAAGGAATATTTTCCGCTGAACTTGACCTTTCTTAAAGTTAAGTTTTTACTTTCAAACATAAAGTATTCGCTTTGTATTTCGCAATCGTCAAGCAAAATATTGCGGCAGCGCCAACCGAATTCGGGCGATACTACTTTGCAGTCGTTAATTATAACTTCATCGCACTCGCGCAAGGCTTTAATCCCGCCAAGCGTGCTTCCTTCGATAACTCCGCCCTTGCAGTACCACAGCGCGGCGCGGGTCTTTTCGTCCATAGTACAGCTTGTAACGGTAAAACCTTCCGCATGCCAAAGGGGGTATCTGAGCGAGAACGAGCAGTTTTCAACGGTAATTCTTCTACACTCTTTAAGCGCAGATTCGCCGTCCGCAGGGCCTGCAAAAGTGCAGTTCAAAACCGTCGTATCGTAAATATTATAAAGGGCGCGTTCTTCGTCGTAATTAAGCCCTTCTATAAGTTTTCTTTCGTTGTATTTCATACCTATATTATATAATGAAGTAACGGGGTTAATCAAGCAAAATTCAAAACCTTACATATTTTGGTTGACTTATAAATATATACACCATATAATAAACTTAATCACTTAGGTTTAAAAGTACCTGCCCTAACTCGGCAAGTCTTTTTTTATAATATGAGAATACAGCTTTCAGACCATTTCACTTATAAAAAGTTAATAGTTTTCGTTTTACCTTCTGTGGTGATGATGGTGTTCACTTCCATTTACAGCGTAGTGGACGGACTTTTCGTGTCCAACTATGCCGAGGAAGGCGCGTTAGCGGCTATTCAGTACATATATCCTTTATTTATGGTGCTGGGCTCAATCGGCTTTATGCTGGGCGCGGGAGGAAGTGCGCTCGTTTCAAAAACTCTTGGCGAAGGCGAGAATGAAAAGGCGAACAGGTATTTTTCATTGTTGGTCTACGTTACCCTTGTAATAGGTGTAATTATCGCCGTTGCGGGGCAGTTCATTGTTGAGCCGGTTGCCGCGCTTTTGTGCAGGAATTCAAACGAAACTACTTACGGTTACTGCGTTTTATACGGAAGAATTTTACTTGCCGCACAGCCTTTCTTCATTTTGCAGAACATTTTCCAAAGTTTCTTCGTTACGGCTGAAAAGCCCCGTTTGGGACTTGTTGCAACGGCAGCTGCGGGCGTTTTAAATATGGTTTTGGACGCTATCTTCGTTGTTGGGTGCAAGTGGGGTATTCTCGGCGCGGCTATTGCAACGGCTGCAAGCCAGGTTTTCGGCGGAGTATTCCCCATAATTTACTTCGCAATGAAAAACAACTCGCTTTTGCGTCTTACAAAAACTAAGTTCTACGGCAAAGCGATATTAAAGTCCTGCACAAACGGTTCTTCGGAATTCTTCTCTAACGTCTCGTCGGCAGTGGTTGTAATTTTATATAACTCACAAATAAGTATGCTTGCCGGAGACGACGGCGTAAAAGCCTACGCCGCAATGGGCTATATCGCAATGGTGTTCTTCGCCATCTTTATGGGCTATTCGGTAGGATGTGCGCCCTTGATGGGTTATCATTACGGTGCGCAGAACAAGGACGAAATGAAGAACCTCTTCAAAAAGAGTCTTATTATCACAGCCGTATTGGCGGTTGTAATGTTCGGCTTGACGGAAGGGCTTGCGCACCCGCTGATGTCTATGTTCAAGCAGAGCGAGGAAATTACGGAGATTGCCGTCCACGGGTTCAGAATATATTCTGTTATTTTCGTAATGTGCGGCTTCAATATCTACGGCTCGTCGTTGTTTACTTCGCTTAATAACGGGCTTGTATCGGCTTTAATATCATTTTTAAGGTCAATAGTTTTCCAGGTTACTTTCGTTATGGTGTTGCCCATTGTAATGGGCATTGACGGCGTTTGGTCGGCAGGTGTGTTCTCTGACGTCGCGTCGATTATTATAACGACTATTTTCGTTATCTGTTACCGTAAGCGTTACGGGTATATG
>JAIDQV010000030.1 GCA_029062045.1 Clostridia bacterium | reverse complement strand
CTGTCCGCGCTTAACCCTGAAATATTTGCTTCTGTCCGTAACGAGCGTAAACATTTGGTATATCATACGCAAATAAAAAAGAAATTGTTCATAATCTTTGGGTGAAATTTGTAGAATATTGTTGATGAAGAACAATATTTACCGTTCCGCCGCACAAGTTACGGCGTTTTCCACAGTAGAGAAAGGGCTAAGTTTTGTATACCGAATAATTTTAACCCGAATAATCGGCGCGGAAGGCATAGGAATTTATCAGATATGCCTTACCGTGTTTTCAGTATTTTTGACGGTTGCTTCAAGCGGAATACCCGTTACGGTTTCCAGGCTTATGGCAAAATCCAACGCAAAGAACGATATTTCGGGCAAGCACGCCGCAGTTACCGCAGGCGTAATATGCACTTTGGCAATAACAGTGCCGATAGCTCTTATAATGTTTTTCGGCAGGAACGCTTTCGGATTTTTATTTTCGGACGTCAGATGCGTTCAGATTTTTATAATTTTATTGCCCGGACTTATCATAACTTCCATTTATGCGGTTATCCGAGGCTCTTTCTGGGGCAACAAACAGTTTTTGCCTTACTCTATAATCGAGCTTGTAGAAGACGCGATAATGGTCGTTGCGGGTATTGCCTTGGTCTGGGGCATTACCGACCCCGTTATCGGCGCAAGAAACGCGATTTTTGCAGTGCTTATCTCTTACACCTTCTCTTTTGCCGCTTCGCTTTTCTGGTATTTCAAAAAAGGCGGAAAGTTTGTAAACCCTAAAAAGCAGTTAAAGCCCTTGCTTTCTTCCGCAACGCCCATTACGGCTATGAGGACGGCAACATCACTTTTGAACTCAGCCGTGTCCGTGCTTATGCCCGCGCTTTTAATCAGTGCGTGCGGGTACACAAGTTCGGAAGCGCTTGCAATTTACGGCGTTGTAATGGGTATGGCGGTTCCCCTTTTGTTTGCACCGAGCGCACTCATCGGTTCTATTGCCGTCGTGGTGGCGCCCGAACTTTCGGAAAATTATTACAGAAAGAGAGAAAAAGCAGTACGATACGACGTTGAAAAGACGGTTAAAGCCGCGACCTTTATCGCAACGGTGCTTATACCCATACTTTTCGTTTTGGGCAATGCGATGAGCGTGTGCCTGTTCGATAACGAATTCTGCGGCGAATTGGTGCGCAACTGCTCGTTTATAGTTCTTCCGCTTTGCGTATCAATGATAACCAACACCATTTTAAACAGTATGAACTGCGAAAAACAGACCCTTCTCAATTTCTGTATTGGCGCGGTTGCAATGGTCGGTTCGGTACTGTTTTTAACCCGCTACCTCGGCGTGTACGCGTACGCTTTGGGGCTTGCGCTAAGCCAACTTATATGCGCGGTGCTTAACCTGCGCCTTCTTAAAAAGAAGTGCTCGGGAATAGCCTACATAAAATATACCGTGCGCAGCGTTATGGTTGCTGTTGCGGCTTGCCTTTTCGGGTGGCTGTTGAACGGGATAATTTCGCACTATCTTGCTCCCGTATGGCAAATTTTAATTTGCGGACCGTTGATTGTGGGCTTTACACTGTTAGCTCTTTACTGCCTGGAAATGGTGTCTTCACGCCCTTTCAAAAAGCTGTTTATCAGTAAAAAGAAACAGACGAAAGCATAATAAAATTTATAATTTAAAATTGCGCGGCTATGCCGCGCAATTTTATTTTGCTTTTAATTTTACCGAAAACAAGCCCTTTACGGCAA
>JAIDQV010000003.1 GCA_029062045.1 Clostridia bacterium | reverse complement strand
ATCGTTTACGACGCTTTCAATATCATGAGTGAAAAACTCGGCAAAGACGCAATGGAAATTTTCGAGCAGGCTATGAACAACATCATGCCCGTACTCGAAGTAAAGGCAAGACGTGTCGGCGGTGCGAACTACCAGGTTCCCATCGAAATCAGACCCGAAAGAAGGCAGACCCTTGCAATCCGCTGGCTTGTTATCGCAACCAGAAAACGCAGCGAGCGCGAAATGAGCGCAAAACTTGCAGCGGAACTTATCGACGCTTACAACAACGCAGGCGGCGCTGTCAAGAAGAAGGAAGACACGCACAGAATGGCAGAAGCGAACAAAGCATTCGCACACTTCCGTTTCTAATAGAGGTAAATTATGGCAAGAGATTACGACTTATTGCATACCAGAAACATCGGTATTATGGCGCACATCGATGCGGGTAAAACCACTACTACCGAACGTATTTTGTATTATACGGGCATCAACCACAAAATCGGTGAAACGCACGACGGTACTGCAACTATGGACTGGATGGTTCAGGAACAGGAAAGAGGTATCACTATCACTTCCGCCGCAACCACCTGCCATTGGACCAGGACGGGCGCAACCAAAAAGGACGAGTGCCGTATAAACATTATCGACACCCCGGGACACGTTGACTTCACCGTTGAAGTTGAAAGGTCCCTCCGCGTTCTCGACGGCGCGGTTGCAACTTTCTGTGCAAAGGGCGGTGTTGAACCTCAGTCCGAAACCGTTTGGCGCCAGGCTGATAAGTACCAGGTACCCCGTATCGCATACGTCAACAAAATGGACATCAACGGCGCAAACTTCCAGCGCGCGGTTGATATGATGAAGGAAAGGCTTCAAGCCAATCCCGTTCCCATCGAACTTCCCATCGGTAAAGAAGATACCTTCCGCGGCATCGTAGACCTCATCGAAATGAACGCGGAAATCTACGACAGCGACGACGGCAAACAGTACCACAGGGACGAAATCCCCGCAGACTTAAAGGACGCGGCGGAAGAAGCTCATATGGCTGTTATGGAAGCGGCTGCAGAAGGCGATGACGAGCTTATGGAAAAGTTCCTTGAAACTATGGAACTCACCCCCGACGAAATCCGCAAAGGACTTCGCAAGGCAACCATCGCTATGAAATGCACCCCCGTTTTGTGCGGTTCTTCGTACAAAAACAAGGGCGTACAGATGCTTTTGGACGCCGTAATCGACTTCCTTCCTTCCCCCGTAGACGTAGCACACGTCAAGGGCGTAAACCCCGACACGGGCGCAGAGGAAGAGAGGGAAACTTCGGATGACGCACCTTTCGCAGGTCTTGCATTCAAAATCGCAACCGACCCCTTCGTAGGCCGACTTGCATATTTCAGAGCATATTCGGGCGTACTCGATTCAGGCTCTTACGTTTACAACTCAACCAAGGGCAAGAAGGAAAGAGTAGGACGTCTCGTTCAGATGCACGCAAATACCCGTACCGAAATTCCCAAGGTTTATTCGGGCGATATCTGTGCAATCGTAGGTCTTAAAGACACTACCACAGGCGACACCCTTTGCGACGAAAAGAACCCCATCGTTTTGGAGCAAATGACTTTCTCAGACCCCGTTATCCAGCTCTCAATCGAGCCTAAGACCAAAGCGGGACAAGAGAAGATGACGATGGCTCTCGTAAAACTTGCAGAAGAAGACCCCACCTTCAAAACCTATACCGACCAGGAAACGGGTCAAACCATCATCGCAGGTATGGGCGAGCTTCACCTCGACATTATCGTCGACAGACTTCTTCGTGAATTCAAGGTTGAAGCTAACGTCGGCGCACCTCAGGTTGCATACCGCGAAACTATCCGCCAGGCAGTTGACTGCGAAGGCATGTACAAGCGTCAGTCTGGTGGTAAAGGTCAGTACGGTCACTGCAAACTTCACATGATTCCCGGCGAACCCGGTTCGGGCTACAGCTTTGAAGATTTAACCGTCGGCGGCTCTATTCCCAAGGAATATATCCCCGCTATCGACAAGGGTATCCGCGGCGCTGCAAAGAACGGTTTCCTTGCAGGCTACGAAGTAGTGGACTTCAAAATCCAAGTCTACGACGGAAGCTACCACGAAGTCGACTCTTCGGAAATGGCGTTCCAAATCGCAGGCTCTATGGGCTTTAAGGACGGTATGGCAAAGGCTAAACCCGTTCTCCTCGAACCCATAATGAAGGTTGAAGTTATCACCCCCGACGATTATTTCGGCGATATCATGGGTAACGTAACCGCACGCCGCGGCACTAT
>JAIDQV010000029.1 GCA_029062045.1 Clostridia bacterium | reverse complement strand
TTAAAAAAATGTTACAAACTTTTAAAAATCTTTTTTGAAAACTATGGCAAATAAATTTATGAAAGCCGCGCTCAAATGCGCGCAAAAAGGTCTTGAAGAGGGTGAAGTCCCCATCGGAGCGGTGGTCGTGTGTGATGGAAAAATAATTTCCCGCGGGCACAACAGAAGAACCAAAATGCAAATCGCAACCGCCCATGCGGAAGTAGAGGCAATCGAAAAGGCATGCAAAAAACTCAAAAGCTGGCGTATCCCCGAGTGTGAAATTTACGTTACGCTCGAACCCTGCCCTATGTGTATGGGCGCAATGCTCAACGCCCGCATAAAAAAGGTTTATTTCGGCGCGTACGAGGCAAAGGGAAGGTCGCTCACTACCGAGCTTGCAAACGCAAACCTTGTCAATCACGTTATAGAAGTTGAAGGCGGAGTTATGGAAGAGGAGTGTTCGCAAATTTTGTCAACTTTTTTCAAAGAAATGCGCGGTCGTATCAAAGACAAAAAGGACGACTAATCAGTTGACTTTATTTATTCTAGATAATACAATTTAATTATAAAATTAAATCACGTCGGAGGAAACCTGATGATTAACCACGGAAACGAAATTAAAATCTTTTCGGGCAATTCAAACAAACCACTTGCCGAAAAAATTGCGGCTAAACTGAACACAACTCTCGGTGATATGGAAATAACGCACTTTTCCGACGGCGAAATTTACGTTCGGTTTAACGAAGCTATCCGCGGTATGGACGTTTTTCTTATTCAATCTACATGCAATCCCGTAAACGTAAATCTTATGGAACTGTTTATTATGATTGACGCGGCAAAACGTGCAAGCGCAGGCAGAATTACGGCGGTTATTCCCTATTTCGGATATGCCCGTCAGGACAGAAAAGCCCGTTCCCGTGAACCGATTACCGCAAAACTTGTTGCAAACCTTTTAACTAGCGCAGGTGCGGACAGGGTTCTTACAATGGATTTACACTGTGCGCAAATTCAGGGTTTCTTCGATATTCCGCTCGATAACCTCGTGGGCGGACCCACACTCTATAACTACTTTAAACCCAAGGTTGACGAAAACTTCGTCGTCGTTTCCCCCGACATCGGCTCGGTTGCCCGCGCAAGAAAGGTTGCGGCAAGAATGGATGCGCAAATGGCTATTATCGACAAGCGTCGGCCCAAAGCCAACGTTATGGAAGTCATGAATATCATCGGCGACGTCAAAGGTAAAAACTGCCTCATGGTCGACGATATGATAGATACCGCAGGCACCATCGTTCAGGGTGCAAGGGCTTTAAAGGAAGCGGGGGCAAAAGCTATTTACGCTTGTTGCTCGCACGGCGTTCTTTCGGGGCCCGCAATCGAAAGGCTTGCCGATTCGCCCATTGACGAGCTTGCAATTCTCGATACTATCGATATCCCTCAGGAAAAGATGTTGCCCATCTTCAAGATAATCTCCACGGCGCAAATCTTTGCCTCGGCAATCGAAAACGTTTACCTCGATAAATCGATGTCGAAAATTTACGACTAATTAAAAAACGGAAGCCGCGAAACAAAACGCGGCTTTTTTAAAGGAAAGTATGTTTATTATAGTAGGACTCGGCAATCCCGAAGAAAAGTATTTAAAAACTTTTCACAATATGGGGTATATCGCCGTCGGCGAAGTTGCCGCAAAGCTCGGCGTAAAATTTAAAAAGAAGGAATGTGAGGCGTTCACCGCCGAAGCCAACGTGGGGGGAGAGAAGGTCATTCTTGCCCGCCCCGTAACTTATATGAACGCAAGCGGACGCGCGGTCAAACAGCTTCTTGCAAAATACAAAACCGACGAGGCTCATTTAATAGTTTTGTACGACGATTACGACATTCCAAAAGGCAGTGTAAGAATACGCCCTTCGGGCAGTGCGGGCACGCATAACGGAATGCGCTCGATAATTGCTGAAATCGGTACGCAGAACTTCACCCGCATAAGAATAGGCATCCGCGACAGCGAAGTTAATATCCCCATAATAAACTACGTTTTATCCGAAGTTAAGCGGGAAGATTACGACCTGTTCATATCCTCTTGCGGCAGGGCGGCAGACGCGGCAATCGCAATCGCAAAGGGCGATACGGTTGAAAGCGCAATGACCAAATTCAACGGTTAACCCCCTAATATGCCTCAAATAACGCACTTTTTTATCAAGGACAGCACACTTGATTAAGGATTTTTTCAGTTTTAAAAATTTACAGGGCGACTATGCCGCCCTCGAAAACGACATCCGCCTCGGCACGCCGACGGCGGCTTTTGGCTTGTTCGATTCGCATAAATATCTCATTGCCACCTTGCCCGAACAAACAGTAATATACGTAACGGCGGACAGCATATCGGCGCAGAACGCATATAACTCTATTTCAGTATTAAGCGGTAAAAAATGCGCCCTTTTAACGGCAAAAGACGAAGTAATTCTTTATAAAGACGCGCTCTCAAAGGACGCGCTCTACCGCCGTATTTCGGCAATTTATTCTATGCTTAACGGTGCGGAAGTGGTGGTTGCCGATATAGAGGCAATAATGCAGCTTTTCCCCGCGAAAATAGAGGCAATTCACTTCAAAACAGGGGAGGACTACGACTATTCCGCGCTTCCCCAAAAGCTCGTAAAAATGGGATACACCCGCGAATATGCCGCAGATACGCGCGGTTGCTTCGCCGTTCGCGGCGATATTTTAGAGGTTTTTCCTATAAATTCGGAAAATCCCGTCCGCATCGATTTCTTCGGTGATACGGTTGAAAAAATCCGCCCCTTTGACTCAGTCAGCGGTGAAAGATTAGAAGAAATTTCTTCAATTTCCGTCGTTTCGGCAACGGATGCCGTTATTTTGCCCGAAGAAAAGGCAAAAATAATAGGTGAACTCACTGCGCAAGTCAAAAAATCCCACGATGCAAAAGCCTACGAAAGGGCGAAGAAAATTGCCGACGATATAGCCGAAAAACTTACTCAAAACACCGCGTTTTCGGGCGCTTCGTTTTTGATGCCACTACTTAATTGCACCCGTAATATATTCGATTTAACGGGTGAAAACACCGTATTTATATTTGACGAATGCAAAAATATAAACGACAGAATGGACGGGATATATAAAGAGCATACCGAGCGCGTTTCCGATTTAAATAAGGGCGGTGAAGCGTTCGCCTTTTCCCAAAACCAGCTTATTTCCCCCGAAGTTTTAAAAGAGGGTTTCCAAAAGTACAGGTGTCTTGCGCTGCAAACCTTCACTTCGTCAACTGCGTTTTTCCGCCCATTGAAAACTTACGATTTCCACGCAACGCCCGCGCCGTCCTATCTTAACGCCCTGCCACAACTTGTAACCGACGTAAAGGGCTGGCTAGCAAACGGCTACCGCGTGCTTGCGTTTACCGGCAACTTACAGCGTTACGAAAAACTTTCCTCAATTCTTTCCGACGAGTACCTGCCCGTTTACCCCGTTCCCGACAGGCTTCAAGCCCTGCACGGCGTTTCGGTCAGTTCTGAAGAGCTGGCCCACGGGCTTATCCTTCACGAAAACAAACTCGTAATAATCGGTAGCGGCGACATCTACACCAAGTCCGTTACCAAGCGTATTAAGAAACGCAGGGGGGATATGTTCGTTTCGCCCGAAATAGGCGATTACTGCGTGCACGAAAAACACGGCATAGGCAAAATTACAGGCACCCAGAAAATCGAAACTACGGACGGCATAAAGGAATATCTCTCAATCGAGTACAAGGGCGGCGACGTCCTGTATGTTCCTGTAGAGCAAATGGACGTGCTTTCCAAATACGTCGGTGATGCTAGCCCCGCGCTTTCCAAAATAGGCGGCGCGGATTTCGAAAGGGTGAAAGAGCGTGTCAAGCAGTCCATAAAGAAACTTGCGTTCGACTTAAAAGAGCTTTACGCCGAAAGACAGGCAAAGCACGGTTTTTGTTTCCCCGAAAACACGGTTATGATGCAGGAGTTCGAAGAAGCCTTTTCCTATGAGGAAACCCCCGACCAGCTCACTTCTATCGAAGAGATAAAAGGGGATATGTGTTCGGAAAAGGTTATGGATAGGCTTCTTTGCGGCGACGTCGGCTACGGCAAAACCGAAGTCGCTCTCCGCGCCGTCTATCTGTGCGTTCTCGGCGGCAAGCAGGCGGCTATAATGTGCCCCAGCACCGTACTTTCGGAACAGCACTACCACACCGCCGTGGAAAGGTTTAAAGAGTTCGGCGTGCGTGTAGAGGCGTTAAACCGTTTCAAAACGCCCGCCCAGCAAGCCAAAATTTTAACCGAGCTTGCAAACGGCAATATCGACCTCATCGTTGGCACGCATAGGCTGCTTTCTAAGGACGTCAACTTTTACGACCTCGGCTTGCTCGTCCTTGACGAAGAACAGCGCTTCGGTGTCGAGCATAAAGAAAAAATCAAAAACGTCAAAAAGAATATCGACTGCCTCACAATGACGGCAACGCCAATACCCCGCACGTTACATATGTCGCTTGCAGGTATCCGCGATATTTCCACAATCAACACGC
>JAIDQV010000028.1 GCA_029062045.1 Clostridia bacterium | reverse complement strand
TTTCTCAACACCGATACCTGGTACGTTAAGTACATTGTCGGCGGGTTGTGCTTTTTAATTGTTTTTGTATTTCAGGCGGTCGGTCTGTTCATCTTAGCCGGTCGCGAGGGCTATAAAAACAGATGGATGGCGTTCGTGCCGTTTTTCAATACCTATTACATCGGCGTTTGCGGGCAGAAGAATAGAATGTTTAAAACTGTTGACACAAAAGTTTTTGCCCTTGTTGCCGCAATTTTAGAGGCTTTGCTTGTCGTCGGTTACGTTGTAAACGATATAGCGTGGATGTATTTAAAGGCTTACAACCTCATTGAATACGTAGATACTACTAACGGCTACGGTCTTATTTGGCAGGTTGAAACTCTTTCAGCTAATATAAGAGAATTCCCCGAACTTTTCTGGGCGGGTTGGTGTTTCGAATTTCTTGATAAATTCATTTTAAGTTTTTTGGAACTTGCGTTCCTCATAATGCAGGTGTTCACGCTTTCGGCGTTCTTCCAGACCTTCGCCGCAAGAAGATATATGCTTTTCACAATAACCAGTATCTTGTTCCCCATTCAGGGCATCCTTATTTTCATCCTCAGGAACAACCGTGGAATGAACTACCGCGAATACATGCGCAAGGAACAGGAAAGGCAGTACAGAATGTACCAGCAGTACCGTCAACAGCAAAACTTCGACCAGAACCCCTACAACCAAAACCCTTATTCCAGAAGCCCTTACGAAGACTACGGTAGCAATAGCGGTGGCAACGGCGCTGCAACGGGCAGCACGGCCGACGACCCCTTCTCGGAGTTCGGCGGAGGCAGCAACGATAACGACCCGTTCCAAAATTAATTATAATAGATTAAAAAGAGTACTTTTAAAAGTACTCTTTTTCTTTACATTTTTATATTCGGGTGTTATACTTTTATCAAGAGTGTATAAGTTTAAGTTATACTTTGAGGTTTTATGCAGGAAAGTATTGCGGCAATTGCTACCGCGCACGGTACGGGCGGCGTTGCAATTATAAGAATAAGCGGCGAAAATTGCCTTGAAATCGCAAACAAAGTTTTCACGCCCAAAAAGAATTTCACGCCCAATTATATGTACGCCGGGCATATAGAAGGCGACGGTTTCACCGACTACGGCTTTTTGGTGTATTTTAAAGCACCCAAAACTTTCACCGGTGAAGACGTAATCGAACTTCACTGTCACGGCGGCGTACAAATAGCAAGGGGAATTTTAAAAAAGTGCCTATCACTTGGCGCGCGCCTTGCGGAGAGGGGAGAGTTCACTAAACGCGCTTTCTTAAACGGCAAACTGACCCTTGCATCTGCGGAAGGGGTGGCGGATATGATTAACGCCGAAAGTTTGGCGCTTCTCCGTGCGGGAAGTATGTTGTACGGAGAGAAACTTTCCAACGAAGTAAAGGCTATTCAAAACTCTCTAAAAGATATTCTGGCTGAAGTCGCGGTTGAAATCGACTATCCCGAAGAGGACGAAAGCGGTCTGGATTTAAAGAGAATTGCTGCAAAAGTTTCTGTATTGAAAGGTGAAATTGATAAACTTGTGGCAAGTTACAAGTGCGGAAAAAAGATAAAAGAGGGTGTAACCGTTGCGCTATGCGGCAAACCTAATACGGGCAAAAGCTCGCTTTTAAACGCTGTTTTGGGGTATGAAAAGGCTATCGTTTCTGCCGAAGAAGGCACTACGCGCGACGCTGTCGAAGGCACTATTGAGATAGACGGAATAAAATATAACCTAATCGATACCGCCGGCATAAGGGAACGCGCGGGCAGCGTTGAAAGTATTGGTATAGAACGCGCAAGAAAAATAATAAATTCAGCCGATATAATTCTTTCCGTAAGCGAGGGGGAAGAGGTTGAACTTCCCGATAATGTAAACGGCGAAATCATAAAGGTTTTCAATAAGTCCGACGTGAAAAAGCCAAAGGGTGATTACGATATTGCCGTATCCGCCAAGACCGGCGACGGCATAGATAAGCTAAAAAAACTTATTGCAGAAAAGTGCGTCGGTGATACCGCTTTGGATAAAGCCTACATCGTTGAAGAAAGGCATTATACGGCATTATTAAAGGCGGCGGAAGCGTTAAAATCCGCAACGGAAAATCTCGGAATTCTTACATTGGATTTAATCGTCGTGGACTTAAAAGAAGCGTGGGACGCACTTGGCGAAATCACGGGTGAAACGGCGAATGAGGAAATCATTTCAACCGTTTTCGCAAAATTTTGCGTAGGCAAATAAAAGGTGCAAAAGTGCGTTATTTCAAGCATATGTGGGGGTCTATCGTAAATTTATGGTAAATTTAGAGCTTTATAAAGTTTTCTATACGGTTGCAAAGTGCGGGTCATTGACCAAGGCCGCACAGGAGCTTTTTATTTCACAGCCCGCCGTATCTCAAGCTATAAAACAGCTTGAAGGTCAACTCGGCGTTTCCCTTTTTAACCGTACCCACAAGGGTATGGAACTTTCCGCAGGCGGCGGCAAACTCATTTATAATCAGGTTGAGGAAGCGCTTGAACTTTTAGAGGGTGCGGAAAACAAACTTACAGAACTTAAAACCACCGCCACGGGCACGATAAGGATAGGTGCTACCGATTCTATTTTCTTTTACGTTCTTTCGGATAAACTTGCTCAGTTTAGCGAAAGGTACCCCGCGGTTAAATTCGAGCTTATTTCTTCCACTTCCCCTAATACGGTCAATCAGCTTAAAGAGGGGCGGTGTGATATTGCCTTTATCAACCTTCCCATGGATGACGATGACGTAAGGTTTTACGGTACGGTAACCCACCTTTCGGACGTGTTTGTTGCAGGCAAAAAATACGGCGAACTTCAATTGGAAGAAATCCCTTTAAAGCGCCTGCACGATTATCCTCTTATGATGATTGAAGCGAACACGGTTGCGCGCCGTGCGCTTGCCTCGTCGGAAGAAATTTTGGGCGTGCACTTTGCACCCGATATCGAGGTCGCCAACTGGGATTTAATGAAGAAGCTAGTTGCAAAGGGAATGGGCGTTGGCTGTATCCCGCGTGAGTACTGCACTGCGGAGTTTGAAAGCGGAGAGCTTTTCGAACTTAAAACCACGCCTACGCTGCCCGTTCGCGGTATAGGCGTTGCAATTGCAAAGCACGTAACGCTTTCCTTTGCTATGAAAGAGTTTTTGGCGATGTTCAACAAGGAATAGATTATGGAATATACCGAGCTTAAACAAAGCATATCGGAAGGGGCTAAGCAAATCTATCTTTTAGAGGGTGACGACGCTTACTTCCGAATGAAGGGCGAAGAGCAGATTAAATCGGCCTTCCTTCAAATGCCCGAACTTAATTTTACGTCCTTCGACGGCGAGACCTTGAAGGGAAGCGGAATTTCCGCTCTCGTTTCGGCTGTAAAAAATTATCCGTTTATGGCGGAAAAGCGCGTAATAAAAGTAAGCGAATTTTACCCGAGCGAGAGCGAGTACGAAAATTACCTAAAAAATCTTTTTGATAATTTTCCTCCGACGTCAATTCTTATAATCGTCAATTCCGGTGCGAAGAAGGGCGTTGACTTAAAGCGTAAGCACGCGGTAACTTTCGTCAACTGCGGCAAGGCCGACCCCGAGACCGTTTCTAAGTGGGTCTATATAACGCTCAGACGCGCGGGCATAAATGTTTCTACGTCGTGCTGCGAGAGCATAGCCGAGTATTGCCTTTGCAATATGGCGCGTGTATCCGTTGAAGTTCAAAAACTTATCGATTATAAAAAAGAGGGAACTTTAACCCGTGAAGAAGTTGACGAACTTGTCTTTAAAGACGCGGATTACAGAATTTACGAGCTGACAAACGCCGCCGCAAGCCGCAATTTCACCAAATTTTGCGAGATTGCCGACGAGCTTCAAAAGAAGGCGGGAGACGAAGTTTTTCTTTTAAACGGACTTTTCAACTATTTCAAAAACCTTCTTACAGTGGTCTCTTCGGGCGAGAGCAATGCTGAGCTTTCAAAAATTTTAAAAATGAAAGAATTTGCCGTTAAAAAGAACCGTGAACAGGCCGAAAGGATAGGACAAAGTCGGCTTGAGGCTTGGGTCGGATACATTTTTTCGGCAATTTCCGATATGAAGTGCGGGCGTTTGACCCCTCAAAGCGCCTTGCAAACCGTTCAAAATGCAATATTTTTTGATGTTGGATAAAATTAGTTAGGCGTAAACGCTTTATTTTTTGAAATTTAAATTATATAATATAGTTAATCACAACAAAAATTCTTTGTTTGGTGGATGATATGGGACATATTTTACTGAGTGATAAAAGTATTGGTGAAAGATTTCACGATTTTTTTAACAGTTCCGCAGGGAATTGGGTGGGTTATATATTGCAGTTTCTTCTTATTGCTGCAGTCTTTTATTACGTTTTCAAAATTTTGAAAGTCAACAAGGGCGGAAAGTTTATCGCCGTCGTAACGGTTGCCGTTATCGTAAGCGGCTTGGCTTTCGCGCTCATCGAAGATTTCCCGCCAGCACTTCTTTTAATTGTTATCTTAATGATTGCGCTCTTGATTTTCACTATGTTCCATACGGAAATCAAGCGTACCTTGCTTGACTCGAATATCAAAAAGAGCAAGAAGCAGGACATTACCGTAACCGGCGTAGAGCTTATTATCGAAGAAACGGTACGCGCCGTGCAGAATATGTCCAAAAAAGACGTAGGCGCGCTCATCGTTCTTTCAAACGAAAACCTTCCAGAAGGCATTATCGAAAGCGGTACGGTAGTCAACGCCGATATAACTTCGCAAATGATAGAGGCGGTCTTCTATCCCAAAGCACCTTTGCACGACGGCGCTATGGTAATTGAGGGAACCAAAATTTATGCGGCAGGTTGCTTCCTGCCCCTTGCACAAAGTGAAAAACTTCCCAAGGAAATGGGTAGCCGCCATCGTGCGGCGCTTGGCGTAACGTCGGTTGCAAGCGTAACGGCAATCGTCGTTTCGGAAGAAACGGGCATAATCTCAATCGCTAAAAACGGCGTAATAAGAAAGAAGTATGCTGACGCGGCGGACATTAAAAACGCGCTTTCAGAATACTACTGGTCAGATCTCACGGCGGAGGGCAAATTATGAAAAAGTTCACAAACTTCCTTGTAGGATTATTCACCAAACATGTTCCTATCAAAATTCTTGCAGTCGCGCTTGCCGTGTTCTCTGTATTGGTTTTAAACGTGTGAGGAATTTATGGGTGTAATAAAAATTCCCGATATCCTTTTACCGGCAGACGGCGTGAATTTGGGCGCTTGGGCGGTGAACGCCTGCGACCAGTACACTTCCGATTTGTCCTATTGGAAAGAGGTTGAAAGAATTACGGAGGGTCAACCCTCGGCTTATAACTTAATATTCCCTGAGATTTATCTCAATAACGAGCCCGAAAAGCGTATCGCGCGCATCAACAAAACTATGCGCGAATACCTTTCGGGCGGCATTTTTAAAAAGGTTTCGGGCGGATTTGTTCTGGTGGAACGAACCACGCCGTCAGGCACGCGCACGGGCATAGTGCTTGCCGTCGATTTGGAAGACTATTCTTACGAAAAGGGCGCAAAAACGCTTATCCGTTCAACCGAGGCAACTATCCAGGAAAGAATTCCTCCCCGTGTTGCAATAAGAAGAAACGCCCCCTTGGAGCTTCCTCACGTTATGCTTTTATATAACGACGAGCAAAACACGGTTTTAAATACCGCCCACCACGGAAAAGTTCTGTACGATTTTGATTTAATGTGCGGCGGCGGGCATATAAAGGGTACGTTTGTCGATAATCCCGAAGAAGTTGAAAGTGCGTTCTATTCACTTGTTAAATCGAATGCAACCGATGCGCTTTTATTTGCCGTCGGTGACGGAAACCATTCCCTTGCCACAGCCAAACAGTGTTGGGAAAATTTAAAACCTACTCTAAGCGAAAAGGAAAGGGAAAGTCACCCCGCAAGGTTCGCCCTAGTAGAGGCGGTCAACGTCTACGATAATGCGTTGAAGTTCGAGCCTATTCACAGACTTGTCAAAACTTATAAAACAGACGTGTTTTTAAAAAATATGCAAACTTCGGGCAGCGGAAATGCGTATATTGTAGTGAAGGGTGTAAAATCGCAAATCCCCTTCAACGGCGATACTCCCGCAGGAATAAAAGAGCTTGATGCATATATTTCGGCTTTTCTTGCCGAAAACGGCGGTGAGGTCGACTATATACACGGCGAAGAGGATTTAATCAAATTTACCGAAAACGGCGGCGTGGGCGTATTGCTTCCCGCTATCGGTAAGAACGATTTGTTCGGTCTTATAAAGAAAAACGGTAACTTGCCCAAGAAGACTTTTTCCATGGGCGAGGGCTATGAAAAACGGTATTACGTTGAAGCAAAAGCGATAATTTAAGGAAGACTTATGTCAGTTAAGGTTTGTAAATTCGGCGGCACGTCTATGGCGGACGGTAACGTCATAAACGGAGTTAAAAAAATAATAGAAAGCGACGTTCAGCGTAAATACGTGGTGGTTTCAGCCCCCGGTAAAAGATACTCTGGCGATACTAAGGTTACTGACCTTTTGTATGCATGCCACGCGGAACTGGCTGAAAACGGCACTTGCAAACACAGTTTTCCCGCCGTACGCGCACGCTTTGTGTCGCTCGTTAAAGAGCTTAATATTCCTTTTGAAATAGACGCGCTTTTAGACGAAACCCAAGCTATGATTGAAAGGGAAAACAGCGAAGATTTCACCGCTTCTCGCGGGGAATACCTTTGCGCGCGTATCGTTGCGGAAGTTTTAGGCGCGAAGTTCATTGACGCCAAGGACGTTATTTTCTTCAAGGAAGACGGTAGCTTAGACGGCGATAAATCGTATAAAGCAATATCTTTTGCCGTTTCGGGTGCTGAGCGCGCAGTTATCCCGGGTTTCTACGGCAGGGGTTTTGACGGCAGGGTAAAAACCTTCTCTCGCGGCGGTTCGGATATTTCCGGTTCGGTGGTTGCACGCGCTGTGAACGCTACCGTTTACGAAAACTGGACTGACGTTTCAGGCTTTCTTGCTTGCGACCCGCGCATAGTTGATAACCCCGTAAACATCAAAACTATTTCATATAAAGAACTGCGCGAACTCAGCTATATGGGTGCAAACGTTTTACATAGCGACAGTATTTTTCCTCTGCGCAAAGCAAATATTCCCATTCAGATAAAGAATACTTTCCGCCCCCATGACGCAGGTACGTCTATCCTTCCCAGCACGCGCTATACGCCAAGCGGCAGTTTGGTAACGGGTGTTGCTGGCAAGAAGAATTTCACGGTAATTTTCATTGAAAAATCGCATATGAACGCCGAAGTCGGTTTCATTTGCAAGGTTTTGGGCGTATTTGTGGAAGAGGAAATTCCTATCGAGCATATTCCTTCGGGCATAGACACTATGTCGCTCGTCGTTGAAAGCAGTAGGTTACCTAAGGAAAAACTTGAAATAATAATCCAAAAAATCAAGGCGGCGGTAGCGCCGGATACTATCCGTGTAATCGAAGATATAGCTTTAATCGCAACGGTTGGGCACGGTATGTCCTCGTCGGTAGGTACTTCCGCAAGGCTTTTCAACGCAATTGCGAATGCAAATATAAACATAAAAATGATTGACCAGGGTTCAAGCGAATTGAACATTATCGTTGGCGTGAATAATGACGACTATGAAAAATGTATCCGCGCCATCTATGCCGAATTTTTTAATTGATAGACAATAATGCCGCAAAAGAAAAATCGCAAATTATCGCGCAATAAAATTATTGCTATAGTAATGGCGGGATTAGCGCTTCTTGCCGCAATTTCAATTATAATCGTCAACGCTTTTATCCCCGTTAAATATCTTTCGTCTTACTTCGTTTCTAAAAAATCAAACGAAGTCGGGCAAATGCGCGTTAGTTTCGTTGACGTAGGCAACAGCGACTGTACAATAATCGAACTTCCGGACGGTAAAGTTCTTTTAATAGACGGCGGCGACGGAACATATTCGCACAATCTTAAAATTTTCAAAGAACTTAACCGCCGTAAAATTGACAAAATAGATTATCTGGTATGTTCGTCGGTTGAAAACAGCGCTTGCGGCGGGCTTGCTGAAATTTTAAATTATAAAACCGTAAACAGAATTTATGCGCCCTACTGCCCCGTAACCTACATGTCAAGCGGCTATAAATCTTTTTGCGACGAACTTAAAAAATCGGGCAAAGAACCGACTTATTGCGAATACGGAATAGGATTTGGAGGCGCAGGCTATTCATTCTGTTTTCTGTCACCCGATTCTCATTTTTACGAGGGTGGAGAGTATGACGAGCTTGTCAAAAATCCCACTTCGCAAAATGTGAAAAACGCTTCTGCCGTAATATGGCTTCAATACAGCGACGTAAATTTTTTATTTTTGGGAAGCACAGGACAAGCCGTTCAAAAGAAGTTAATTGATTATTATAATGCAATGCATTTGGAATTCGGCGGGCGTACGATAGACTTAACAAAGTGCGACATTGTCAAAATGTCTGACCACGGCTCTACGGAAGGCGCATACGCGCCCTTTATGGATTTAATTAAGCCGAGTACGGCAATACTTTCGGTAGGCGAGAACGGAAGAGGGCTACCTACTTTGCCGTCACTGTCTAACGCACAAAACTCCGTCGGCGACAGCCTTTACAGAACGGACGAGCTGGGCACTGTTACCGTAACAGTTAAAAACGGAAGTTACGAAGTTTCAAAGGAGAAAAAATGAAGTTAACGACGGCGGGAGAATCGCACGGCAAAGCTCTTATAGGAATTATTGAGGGGTTGCCTTCCAACTTAAAAATAGACGTTGAAGAAATCAACCGTTATTTAGCTTTGCGCCAAAGCGGTTACGGCAGAGGGGACAGGCAGAAGATTGAAAAAGACACTGTTGAAATTATAAGCGGTGTAAGAAATCTTCTTACGCTCGGCAGTCCGCTTTCTTTTGCCGTAAAAAATAAAGACTATGAAAACTGGCGTGAAGTAATCGCTCCCGAAGGGTGTGATACTGAAAAAAGGAGGCTTACCAAAGTCCGCCCCGGGCACGCCGATTTAACGGGAATTTTGAAATACGACCAGACCGACGCGCGCAATATTTTAGAGCGTGCAAGCGCACGCGAAACCGCCGCAAGAGTTGTCGGCGGAAGTATCGCAAGGCAGTATTTGAAGGCTTTGGGCGTTGAAATATCAGGCTATGTAAAATCAGTCGGAAATATCGTAGACCCCAATATATATGCGTTTGAACGCCTTTCCGAGGCAAAATCTCACTCGCTTTTTATGCTTGACAGCGCAAAGGAGAAGGAAGCGGAAAAACTTCTTGATAAACTCAAAGCCGACGGCGACACCGCGGGCGGTATTATCGAAATCCGCGTAAAGGGTTTAAAAAGCGGCTTCGGTAGTTGTATGCAGTATTCAACTAAACTCGACGCAATTTTGTGCGGCGCAATGATGAGCGTGCAGGCAATAAAGGGCGTCGAAGTAGGTTTGGGCTTTGCGGCTGCAAAGAAAGAAGGCAGCAAGGTTCACGACGAAATTTATTATAACGGCAGTTACTTCCGCAAAACCAACAATGCCGGCGGCATAGAGGGCGGAATGTCCAACGGCGAAGAAATAGTTTTACGTGCGGCTATGAAGCCCATACCAACGCTTATGAAAGGGCTGAATACCGTTGACGTTTCAAATAACCAACCCGCAAAAGCCGCAGGCGAGAGAAGCGACATTGCCGCAGTCTGTGCAGCGGAAATTGTTTTGGAAAATGTTGTTGCTTTCGCGCTTGCCGACGTCGTTTCCCAAAGACTGGGCGGCGACAATATGGGCGAAGTGGTGGAAAGATACCGCGCGTTGAGGTAAAATATGCAGGATATAACCATAAAAACCGCAACTGTTGAAAGCGTAATTCACTGCGGTGCGGGCGTGTTCGATAAATATGCCCCCGAACTGAAAAGCAGACAATTATTTATCATCACCGACAGCACGGTTGACAAGTTGTATGCCGAGCTTTTGGATTCTGTTTTCGGGGCGGATACCCCTAAATTCGTATTCAAAGCGGGCGAAAAAAGCAAAAACACGCGCACTCTCCTTGCAATCTTGCAGAAAATGCTTGAATGCGGTATACGCAGAAACGGGCTCGTCATTGCGTTCGGTGGTGGAGTAGTTGGCGATATTGCAGGACTTGCCGCCGCGCTGTATATGCGCGGAGTTCATCTCGTGCAAATTCCTACAACACTTTTGGCGCAGGTTGACAGCTCTGTCGGCGGCAAAACCGCAGTCGATATGTGCGGAGTGAAGAACGTGGTCGGCACGTTCTATCAGCCCGAAGAAGTAATTGCCGACCCCCGTTTTTTATCAACTTTACCAAAAAGGGAGATAAGGTGCGGGCTTGGCGAAATAATCAAACACGGCGCTTTGAATGCGGAAATATTTAAAAAACTTAAAGAAAACGAAGGGCGGCTTTTGTCCCCCGAATTTCTTGAAGATATAATATATTACAATATAGCGCATAAAGCAAAAGTCGTAACCGAGGACGAAAAGGAGACGACTGGGCTTAGAAAAACATTGAATCTAGGGCACACCACAGGGCACGCTTTAGAGCTTTTATACGGCAACCTTTCCCACGGAGAGTACGTTTTAATCGGTATGTACTATGAGCTGCAAATTGCACGTTCCTTGGGCATATGCGGGGGGCAATACGCAAAAAGTATTGAAAAACTCATACTTAAAGTATTAAAAAAAGTACCCTCTTTCGACGGTATTGAAAAAGCTGCCGAACTTGCCCTTCACGATAAGAAGAATGAAACTGAGCTTATATCACTAGTCGTTCCGAAATGCGAAGGCGAAAGTGCGGAAATTAAGATAAAAAAAGACGAATACATCAATTATTTAAAGCAAATTTCGGATAATTTAAGGGGTTCAAATGATTAAAAAGAAACTTGCGGTTATAGGGAAGGACGTGTCAAAATCCACAAGTCCGCAAATTCACAAATTCATTGCAAGCCGTTTAAACTTAGATGTAGAGTACGATAGAATTTCCGTTCCTGAAAATGAGTTTGAAGGCAGGATAGATGCGTTAATTGCGGCATATGACGGGGTTAACGTAACAATTCCATATAAATTGTCGGTAATCCCGCACCTTGAGAATATAGTAGGCGATGCAAAAATTTTCGGCGCTGTGAACACGGTTAACTGCAAAACTCTTACCGGTGACAATACCGACGGCCTGGGCTTTATGCTTATGCTTAAAAATAACGGCGTTGAAGTTTGCGGCAAGAAAGTCCTTCTTCTCGGTGCAGGCGGCGCAGGCAGAAGCGTTGCCAAAAAACTTTTGGACGCAGGTGCCCGTGTTTTTGTATACGATAAAAATACAGATAACGCTCTGTCTTTGGAAAATGAGTTTAAAGGCGTTAGCTCCTTGAAAGATATTGAGGACAAACCCTATCACTTAATTGTGAACGCAACCGGCGTGGGTATGCACAAGGCCGAGGGAATTTCCCCCGTAGGTGAAAAACTTTTAAGCCTTTGCGAAGTGGCGGTTGATTTGATTTACGTTCCCGAAAAGAGCGAATTTCTTAGCATTGCCGAAAAACAAAACAAGAAAATCATTAACGGAAAAGCTATGCTTTTCTATCAAGCGTATTATGCTGACTGTATTTTCTTCGGGCTCACTCCCGACGAAAAGCAGGCAAAAAAATTATTTACGGAATTTAACGAGGTGTAAAAATGAAACTTCTGTTTATCAACGGTGTCAATCTTAACTTGACGGGCGCTAGGGAAAAGGGTGTGTACGGTACGGCAACTTTGGAAGAAATCAATAAAGAGATTGCCGCGCACTTCAAAAACGACAAGTGCGAGTTTTACCAAAGCAATTTGGAGGGCGATATCTGTACCAAACTGCAACAGGCCGACTGTGACGGCATAATCTTAAACGCAGGCGCATTCACGCATTACAGCTATGCCATCCGCGACGCTATCGCGGCGATTAATATACCCGTTGTGGAAGTGCATTTGTCTAACGTACACGCGCGCGAAGAATTCAGACACAAATCGGTTTTGTCCGAAGTTTGCAAAGGCGTAATCTGCGGTTTCGGCAAAAACAGCTATATCTTAGCGGGCGAAAGCTTCAAATTATGAACATAGTTTTGATAGGTATGCCCGCAAGCGGGAAAACCACCGTTGCCGAAATCCTGGGTAAAAATTTGGGCGCGCAAGTCGTAGATACCGATGCGCTCATCGTTAAAAGGCACGGTGAAATCAACAAAATTTTTGAAAAGTTCGGTGAAGAACACTTCCGCAACCTTGAAAGCGAAGCTGTTAAAGAGGTCGCAAACAACACAAACGCTGTCATCTCTACGGGCGGCGGGTGTCCTCTTCGCAGAGAAAACGTGCTTGCTTTGAAAAAGAACGGTAAAATAGTTTTTTTGCGCACTTCGATTACCGAACTAATAAAAAGAACGGAAGGGGACGGTACACGCCCCCTTTTAAAGGGTGAAAGGGAAGAAAGGCTTAAAAGCCTTTTAACCGTGCGCACGCCTATATACGAAGATGCGTCGGACCTCACCATAGATACGGACGGACGCACCCCCGAAGAAATTGCGAAAAAAATTACGGAGTTTATAAGATGAAAACTGCGCTTGTTACGGGCGGAACAAAGGGAATAGGCAAGGCAATTGCGCTTGCGTTTTTAGAGCGGGGTTATGAAGTGGTTTTAAATTACAGCCACGACGAAAGAAGCGCACTTGCCACTCAGGAAGAGTTCAATATGCTCGGCTATTGCCCTGTGTTGCTTCGCGCCGACGTTTCGGATGAGGCGCAGGTCAAAGCTATGTTCAAAGAGTTTTTCTCTATCTACGAAAGGCTTGACGTGCTTGTAAATAACGCAGGTATTTCGCTTATAAAAGTTATTCAGGATACCACCCCGCACGACTGGAACAAAATTTTCGACGTGAACGTTAAGGGTACTTACCTTTGCACTCGTGAAGTCGTTGACAAAATGGTCTTTTTGGGCGGCGGCGCTATCGTCAACGTTGCTTCGATTTGGGGCGAAGTAGGGGCAAGCTGCGAGGTGGCTTATTCCGCTTCCAAAGGTGCGGTTATTGCGTTTACAAAAGCCCTCGCCAAAGAGCTTGCACCGTCTAATGTGCGTGTGAACTGTGTTTCACCTGGCGTTATCGATACCGAAATGAACGCTCATCTGTCGGGCGAGGAAATGGAAGAGCTTATCGCTTCCATCCCTATGGAAAGGATAGGCGTCCCCGCCGACGTTGCGGAAGCCTGCGTGTTCCTTGCGGAAAGCAGTTATACCACGGGTGAAGTCCTTTCGGTAGGCGGCGGCTTCGGCAAGTAAATATATTTTCATTATTTTTTAACAAAAAAAAGTAATTGCGGAAAAATTTTCGTATTACTTTATCGGGGGATAAGTATGCAATCAATAAAAGAAAGAACTTATGCCATAGAAGATGCGTTTTTGTCGCCGTATGCGTGTAAATCCAAAAACACCCTCGGGCGCGACAGAGAGGAAGAGCCTTGCGTTATGCGCACGGAGTTTCAGCGCGACAGGGACAGAATAATTTACTGCAAGGCATTCAGACGGCTTAAAAACAAAACGCAGGTCTTTTTTTCACCCGAAGGTGACCACTACATAACCCGTTTAACGCACACGCTGGACGTGTCTCAAATTGCAAAAAGTATGGCTCGCAGTCTTGCATTAAACGAGGACTTAGCGGAAGCAATCGCGCTGGGGCACGATTTGGGGCATACCCCTTTCGGACACAGCGGTGAAAGAATTCTGGACAAGCTCGTACCGGGCGGCTTCAAACATAACGTACAGTCGGTAAGGGTTGTTGAAATTCTCGAAAAGGACGGCAAGGGGCTGAATCTTACGAAGGAAGTAAGGGACGGTATTTTGCACCACCCTAAAAGCGGCACGCCCGCCACGTTGGAAGGCAAGTGCGTTTCGCTTGCGGACAGAGTGGCTTATATAAATCACGATTTGGATGACGCCATCCGTGCGGGACTTTTAACGGCTGAAGACGTTCCCAAGGACATCCGCGACGTACTCGGCAATTCCCCGAGCGCGAGAATAGATACCGCAATTTCATCTATTTACCGCAATTCTGTGGGTAAAAACTTCGTTGAAATGGAAAGCGAGGTTGAAAAGGCAAGCGAAAGGCTTAGGGAATTTATGTTTAATAACGTTTACTATTCTCCTACGGCTAAGGGCGAAGAGCAGAAAGCGGAAAGAATGCTTACCGAAACTTATCTCTACTTCGTTAAAAACCCCGATAAGCTTCCTGCAAGCTATATTAAATTTTTGGACAAGTTCAGCAAAGAACAAGTCGTTTGCGACTATCTCTCCTCAATGACGGACAGATACGCCGTCTACACTTTCAACCAAATTTTTGTGCCTAGGGGCTGGACTTTTATCGACGAAAGCAATTAAGGTACTCGATTAAACGGAACGTTTACGCTTATGGCTGGCGAATTAAAAGAGTTTTTAACAACTTTAAAAGAAAAACTGAATATAATTGAAGTCGCCGGAAACTATATAAGTTTAGAGCGCCGCGGCGGAAGCTGGTGGGCGTGTTGTCCCTTTCATCACGAAAAGACCCCGTCTTTTGCAATAAACGAGACCGATCAGTACTATCACTGCTTTGGCTGTGGTGAATCGGGTGACGTTATAAAGTTCGTGCAGAATATGGAGAATATCGAGTTTATGGACGCGGTAAAACTCCTTGCAGAACGCGCGAATATGCAAGTCCCGCAAACGGGTTTTGACAGTCAGCAAACGGTTGAATTAAAGCGCAAAAAGGACGCAATACTTAAAATTTTAAATGACTGCGCTCACTTTTACTTAAACAATCTCAATTCAGGTAAAGCCGACGAACACGTCGCATACATATTAAAACGCCAAATTCCGTCCAATATAGTAAGAAGGTTCGGGCTGGGCGCAAGTCTTAACTTTTACGATTTACCGAAATACCTTCTTTCAAAAGGCTATGACAAGCAGGATATGATAGACAGCGGCGCCATTAACGAGGCGGACGGTAAACTTCTGGACGCGCAGGGCGGCAGACTTATCTATCCTATAATTAACGCCATGGACGAGGTAATCGGTTTCGGCGGCAGAGTTCTTAAAAAGACAGACTTCGGCAAATACAAGAACACCAAAGAAACTTTGGTTTTCAACAAAAGCAAGACTCTTTACAATATAAACCTTTTAAAAAAGTTGAAGAAAGAGCAAACTATAAACGAGGTTATTATGGTGGAAGGGTATATGGATACCATTTCACTGTATCAGGCGGGCTTTAAAAACGTTGTTGCAAGTATGGGAACTTCCCTCACGCAGGACCAAGCCCGTCTTCTAAAACGATATACCGATAACGTTCTTATAAGCTACGACGGCGACTCGGCCGGGCAGAAAGCCAATATGCGTGGTCTGGATATTTTAAAAAGCAACGGCTTGAACGTAAAAGTGGTGCCTTTAACCGACGGGCTTGACCCGGACGATATGATAAAGCAGAAGGGCGCGGCAGCCTATCAGAGTTGCCTCGATAACGCCATGCCTCTTATCGACTATAAACTTGCTTCTGTGGGGCGCGGTTTCGATTTGACGAAAACCGACGATAAAAGAAGGTTTTTGCAAGAGGCGATGAAAATCGT
Organism: Clostridia bacterium; assembly: GCA_029062045.1. Lineage (GTDB taxonomy): Bacteria > Bacillota > Clostridia > Christensenellales > Borkfalkiaceae > Coproplasma. The sequence continues at coordinate 5,659 of JAIDQV010000028.1, read as the reverse complement.
AAGAACTGCGGACAGTGCAGCGGAACAGGAAGATTTATTAAAATCTTTAAGTAAAAAAACGGGAATAACTTACGAAAGTTTAAACCGCGACTTGCGTTCCGTTCCGAATGCGGAACCCCCTGCGCCCAAACCCGTGGAAAGAAAGGACAATTCTTCCGTGCAGGACAGGGCGTCAAGGTTTGTTATTGCGGCTTTTCTTTTCGGCTCTAAAATCGCAAAAGGAGAGGATATTTCAAAAATTCACTTCCTCAACGGCGTGCACGATATTATTGCAAAATATATCTTTTCAAAGCAGTTTTTAGAGGAAAGGATTCAGCCCGCCGAACTTTTCGAGTTTTTTGACGAGGGCACGGAAGAATATTTAGAGCTGACAAGAATTTTGGACTATTGCGACGGCACCGCCCTTCAAGGCGAGGTTGCGGCAAAGTACTTTAAGGACTGCATAAAAACGCTTAAAGAGGCTGAAGTAAAAGCGCAAATTGCCAACGTGCAAGCGCAAATTGCCAAAGAAGCGGATGACGAAAAACGCAAAGACCTAACATTCAAACTGCAAAGACTTATAAACCAACAGAAAAAAATTAAAAGCGGAGAAAAAGAATGAATTTATCCGAGCAAAAATTAGGTGAAATTTTAAAACACATCATAGATACTTACGGCGCAAAGGGCTCGATTACGACCAACACGCTTTGCGACATAATGGAAAAGTATGAAACCACTCCCGCGCAAATGGACTATGTTTATAAATCCATTGCGGAGGCGGGCATACAAATTATCGACGAAGCCGAGCGCGATAAAGAACTTTACGAACAAGCGTTGTCAGACATAGGTCTTGATGACCCCGTAAAGATGTATTTGAAGGACATCGGTAGAGTTTCTCTTCTTTCCTCCGACGACGAAATAGAGCTTGCCCGCAGAATGCAGGAAGAGGGCGATGAGGAAGCAAAGCGTCAGCTTTCGGAAGCCAATTTAAGGCTTGTAGTATCAATCGCAAAAAGATACGTCGGGCGCGGAATGCTGTTCCTCGATTTAATTCAGGAAGGTAACTTGGGGCTCATGAAGGCGGTTGAAAAGTTCGACTATCAAAAAGGCTTCAAGTTCTCAACATACGCAACTTGGTGGATAAGGCAGGCAATCACAAGGGCTATCGCAGACCAGGCAAGAACTATCCGTATTCCCGTGCACATGGTTGAAACGATAAATAAATTAACCCGCGTATCCAGAATTTTATTGCAGAAACTCGGCAGAGAGCCTACTCCCGCGGAAATCGCAAAAGAAATGGGCATCAGTGAAGAGCGCGTGTGCGAAATTCAGAAAATCGCGCAAGACCCCGTTTCTTTGGAAACGCCTATCGGCGAGGAAGAAGACAGCCACCTCGGCGACTTCATAGAGGACGTAACCACGGCAACCCCGTCGGACAGCGTATCTACAACTATGCTTAAGGAAACGCTTCTCGGCGTTTTGAACAGCTTGACCCCGCGTGAAGAAAAGGTTTTGCGCCTTCGCTACGGCGTTGATGACGGTAGACCCCGCACACTTGAAGAGGTAGGCAAAGAGTTCAACGTTACCCGTGAAAGAATAAGGCAGATTGAAGCAAAGGCTCTTCGCAAGTTAAGACATCCTTCGCGCTCCAAGCACCTCAAAGACTTCTTAGATACCTAATGGACAGAATTAAAAAACTTTGCTCATATCTCGATAAATGCTCAACTTTTGCTGACGTCGGTTGCGACCACGGCTACTGCACGCAATATATGCTTAAAAACGGACTGTGCGAAATTGCGGTCATATCGGATATAAGCGCAAAGTGCTTACAAAAAGCCGAAAACCTTCTTGCCGACTATATTCAAAACGGTAAAGTTACATCTGTATGTTGCAACGGTCTGGAAGGCATAAGCGAAGAAACAGAGCAGATTTTAATCGCAGGAATGGGCGGGGAAGAGATAGTCAGTATTTTCAAAAACTCGTTTATCCCCCAAAAATTTGTCTTGCAGCCTATGAAAAATATCCGTGCTGTTCGTGAATATCTTTTGCAAAACGGCGCTGAAATTTCTGTGGACGAACCGTTTGAAAGTTGCGGTAAATTCTACTTTGTGATAAAGGGTAAAAAGTGCGGTAATTCAAGCATATATGGGGGGCAACAGCTTGAATTCGGCTTGAATTTATCGTGCGAAACCACTAAAAAATACATCAAATCCGAACTTAATAAAAAACGCGCGTACCTTGAAAGAGATTTAAAAATAGAAACGCGCTTACAGATAGAAGAAGAAATCCGTTTTATGGAGGGCGTACTGAATGAAAGTTGAAGATATTTTCTCGCTGTTGGAAAAAGAAGTTGCGCCCGTAAGTTTATCCGACGAGTTTTGCGGCAAATACAAAATGTATGACAACAGCGGCATTATTATCAATTGCGGCTCAGAAGTTACGGGTGCACTTTTCACGCTTGACTTAACTTCAAAGGCGGTTGAAAAGGCAAAAGCCCAAGGCTATAATCTAATAGTAACGCACCACCCGGCAATCTTCGGCGGAATTTCCAGATTTGATTTAACTGACAATCCGCAGGCACAGACGCTTGCAGAGTGTATGAAAGAGGGAATTTCGGTAATATCGATGCACCTCAATTTCGACGCCGCGCCCCAAGGAATAGATTATTTCCTTTGCAAAGGTTTGGGCGGCGAGAAGGCGGAACTTTCCGCGCCGTTATCAAACGGCGGGTACGGCAGGGTTTATTCCGTTACGCCTACTAGATTTAAAGATTACGTTCAAAAAGTTAAAAAGGAATTTTCCACCGAAAGGTTACTTTCTTACGGTGAAGAAGATAAACAAGTTAAGCGTGTTGCTTCGTTTTGCGGCGCTGGTTGCGACGAGCATAATATAAACTTCGCGGCAGCGGGACAAGCCGACGTGTTTGTCTCCGCGGATATGAAGCACCACGAAATTTTAGCCCTCACTCAAAGGGGGATGGCGGTAATAGTTCTCACGCACTACGCGTCCGAAAATTACGGCTTCGAAAAAATTTATAGTAAAATCAAAGACGGGCTTAAAGTCAAGTCGGGCTATTTCACCGATACAAGCCTACTTTAAACCCCAAGGAGAATATTATGACGCAGGTTGAAAAACTTTTAAAGTATCAGGAAACGGATGAAAAACTTTTAAAACTTGAACGCGATTTGGGCAATTCGGAAGAAAGAAAGAACTACGTTCAGGCAAAGTCTTTCTTGACCAAAGCGCCCGAAAAACTTGACGCTTTGGATGCAAAGGCGGTAGAGCTTTCCGCACTCGTTTCCGAACTCAACAAAAAGTATGAAGAAATTGCCGAAACTCTTTCGGACTTCGACCACATCGATGAAATGGTTGACGGCGGTGCAGATATTTCTTTCTACAAAAAGAACGTTGCACAGATATCCGACAAGTTAAAATCCATTAAGGCGGAAGTTGCTTCCCTCACCAAAACCGTAAAGGAAGCCGAAGAAGAATACCAGCAGATGAAGAAGAAGACGATAGATATGCAGAAGCAGTACACCGAGTCTTCCGAATCCTACAAAAAGCTGAAAGAAAGCATGCAGGGCGAAGCACTTGCGGTCAAAAAGGAGCTTGATGCACTTAAAAAGGATATTCAGCCCGAGGTTATGAAAAAGTACGATATAAAGCGTAGTGAAAGAATTTTCCCGATACTTTGCGCCGAAAAGGGCGGAAGATGCTCTAAGTGTGGAAGCGAGCTTTCACTTGCGGGCAAAGAAAAAATTTCTTCCGGCAGTGTGGTAGAGTGCGACAACTGCCACAGAATATTATATAAAGGCTAATATTTAGTGCAAATTGCACAAAAATTCAAAATAAATATTGACAAGTTCCGATATTCGTGATAAATTGTAATTCCCCCTTTGATGAGGGGACTATTCAAACGGCGGAAAAGCTGTTAATAATAGGGGAAAAAGTGAACCCGTCGGAAGGCTATTCCGGCGGGTTTTACTATAAAGGAGTAATTTATGAAAGTTTTATTATTAAACGGTAGTCCAAACAAAAACGGCTGCACAAATGCGGCTTTAAGCATAGTTGCTGACGAGTTAAACAAGCAGGGCGTAGAAAGCGAAATTGTTTGGCTAGGCAACGGACCTGTAAGGGGCTGTATAGGTTGCGGCGGCTGTAAAACGGGAAACGGTTGCGTGTTTAACGACGACCCGTTGAACGCCATCGGTGAAAAAGTGAAGTCCGCCGACGGTTACGTTTTCGGCGCGCCCGTTCATTACGCTTCTCCCAACGGCGCAATGATTTCAACGATGGATAGACTTTTCTATGCGTACGGCGGCTATATGAAGTTAAAACCCGCGGCTAGCGTGGTTTCGGCAAGGCGCGCAGGCACAACCGCTTCTTACGACGCTTTAAATAAGTACATAGGCATAAACAATATGTTGCAGGTGCCGTCAACTTACTGGAATATGGTTCATGGCAGTAAGGCGGAAGACGTTTTAAAGGACGAAGAGGGCGTGACCATAATGCGCGCAATAGGCAGCAATATGGCGTGGCTTTTAAAACTGCTTGCAAACGCAAAGGGCACAGATATTGAAAAACCTATTTCAATCCCCAAAGCAAGAACAAATTTTATAAGATAAATTAAAGCGGCGCGGGCAATTTGCCCGCGCCGCAAGCGTTACGCTTGACCGCGTATTTTTTATTCTTTCGATTATGGTGTAACCCTGTTTATATCTCTGGGGAACATAGTCGCGTTTCTTACGTTCTTGAAGCCGAGAAGATGCATAGTAAGCCTTTCAAGCCCAAGGCCCAAACCGCCGTGAGGGGGTGCGCCGTATTTATGAAGCATAAGATAGGTTTCGAACTCATCGGGGTTCATACCCATTTTCTTCATCTTTGCAACCTGTTCGTTGTAGTCGTGAATTCTCTGTCCGCCGCTCGTAATTTCAAGCCCTCTGAACAAAAGGTCGAAAGATAGTGTAACTTCGGGGTCTTCGGGGTCGTCCATCGTGTAGAAGGGACGTTTTTTAGAAAGGTAGTGGGTTACGAAAAGGAAGTCGGAATTAAACTGCTGTTTCGCCCACTTACCGAGGAATGCTTCTTCCTCAGGCTCGAAGTCCTTCATATCCGTAATGTTTTTAAGTTTCTTTACGCAAAGCTCTTTTGCGTCTTTAAAACGTACGCAGGGGATAGAAGTAATTTCGGGAATATCCACTTTCAAAAGTTCGACTTCGGGCGCGTACTCGGTCTTTAAAAGGTTCATTATATATTTAAGAGCGCCCGTTTCCATATTCATAATGTCGGTGAAGCTCTCGATAAAGCCCATTTCAAAGTCCATTGAAATGTATTCGTTCAAATGCCTTGAAGTGTCGTGGTGCTCGGCACGGAACACGGGTGCAATCTCGAACACTCTCTCGAACACAGGCACAAGCGCCTGTTTGTAAAGCTGGGGGCTCTGCGCAAGATAAACGGTTTTGCCAAAGTAATCAAGTTTGAAAACGTTCGTGCCGCCTTCCGCACCCGCAAAGTTAATTTTGGGTGAGTGAACTTCTGTGAAGTTCTGGCTCTGCAAATACTCTCTAAAGCCGCGCTGTATTCCTTCCTGGATTTTGAAAATAGCGCGTTCCTTGGGGTTGCGCAAAGTTACGGGGCGGTTGTCAAGGTTAACCGAAAGGTCGCAATTAATCTGCTTTTT
>JAIDQV010000027.1 GCA_029062045.1 Clostridia bacterium | reverse complement strand
TTCTTATTTCGACGCCTTCGGCAATTTTGCGCCTGCATACCGAAATTAACCTGTCTAAATACACACCGTCCGCTACGATAAAGAACTCGATAAACACGAACTTTTCAGCGGCGTCGATACGGGCGATAATGTTGTCCATAGCCGCTTTGGCATAGGGGTAATATTTTAAATCCGTGTCCGAATAAGGAAGGAACCCGCCCGCGCGGTGAATATATTCGCAGTCGCCGCGCACCGCCTCCGAACAATCCCAAACCTGGAATGAGCCGATTAACGGACGAACTCTTTTTGAAATTCTGTTAAATTTAATTAGCTGCCCCCAATAGCATACGGGTTTTCTCGAAAGAACGTAAATAAAAAAGCCCGTGCCGCAAGACAGAAACAAAAACAACGTCCAGCTTATGCGCGACTGAACGTCGGGTTCATATATCAGCACGTATGCAATCGTAAGCGCAGTAAGCCCTAAACATACATATAAAAAGATGGGTGCGTACCAACACGCAACAGCGTAAAGCGCTACAAAAAGACTTATTTGCACGATTACAAACAGGTCGCTTAACACCGCTTTAAGCCCGGTATCGAACCCTACCCACGATTTATGTATTCTTTTTACCTCATACCTGCGTTGCCTCAAATATCTGCGCAGACGTAAAAATACCTTGTCCACAACAAAAATTATAGCACTTCAAAATAACCCGTGCAATAGGTTTTTTAAAATTTCATCTTTTAAATTTTTTAATTGCCCCGCACATATGGCGCAACTAAGCCCCTTTTAACCCTTTGAATATCCCTTGGGATTCATGCTTTGCCACTTCCAAAGCGACGCGCACATTTCGTCTATGCCTAGCTCGGCTTTCCAGCCGAGTTCTTTGTTCGCCTTGCTTGCGTCCGCATAGCACGCGGCAATATCGCCCGCCCTTCTAGGCTTAATCGAGTACGGCAATTTCTTTCCGCACGCCTTTTCAAAAGCGTGAATAACGTCCAGCACGCTGTAGCCCACGCCCGTACCCAAATTGTAGGTGTACACGCCTGTGCCCGTAATTTTTTCGATAGCCGAAACGTGCCCCTTTGCAAGGTCCACGACATGGATATAATCCCTTACACCGGTGCCGTCGGGGGTATCGTAATCGTCGCCGAACACGCCCACTTCTTTAAGCTCGCCTATCGCAACTTTGGCGATATAGGGCGTTAAATTGTTGGGTATGCCCTTGGGGTCTTCGCCGATAAGCCCGCTTTCGTGCGCGCCTACGGGGTTGAAATATCTCAATAAAACAACCGTCCATTCGGGGTCGGACTTCCACACGTCCGTAAGCATAATTTCCTGGAAATACTTGCTTGTGCCGTAGGGGTTGGTAGTTCCGCCTACCTTGCAGTTTTCGTCAAGCGGAAGGACTTCGGGCGTGCCGTAAACGGTTGCGGACGAAGAAAAAACTATTCTTTTACAGCCGTGCGCACGCATGGCGTTTAAAAGCACAAGCGTTCCGTACAAGTTATTGTTGTAATATTCTATGGGCTTTGCACAGCTTTCGCCAACGGCTTTAAGCCCCGCAAAGTGAATTACCCAGTCTATCTTGTTTTCACTGAATATTTTGTCCAGAAGTTTGCCGTCGCGCACGTCGCCTTTATACAGCTTTACTTCTTTGCCCGTTATCTTTTCAACGCGCTTTACGCTCTCTTCCGACGAGTTGTCGAAATTGTCTATTACAACTACTTCGTTGCCCTTTTGAAGAAGCTCTACGCAGGTGTGGCTGCCTATATATCCCGCACCGCCTGTTACGAAAATTTTCATATATCCTCCTTACCGCTTATATCGAAATCAACGGCGCCGCTTTCGGTGTGATAGAGTGCGCCTATGATTTGTAAGCCCTCGGTATTATTTAAAATATTTTCTATTTTTAAAACGCTTTGTCTTACGTTTAAAATACTTGCCTTGACCGCGTCCTTTTCCTCGCCGATGGCCCGCCTTATTTCGTCGGCGATAAATCCGACGTAGCCGCTGTTTTTCTGTGACGCCGCGCCTACCGCCCCGCACTTGGTATGCCCAAGCACGACCACGAGTTTACAGCCGAGGTGTTCCACCGCGTATTCGATACTGCCGAGCTGATGGTTATCGATGACGTTGCCCGCAACGCGCACGACGAAAAGCTCGCCCAGCCCTGCGGAAAAAATGTATTCGGGGATTACCCTTGAATCCGAACAGCTTACGATAGCCGCGTAGGGCTTTTGTCCGTTTTTGCTTGTATATAAGCGGATTTCGGGCGAAATATCCCCCGACCCCGTCTTTGCGTTTAAGTAAATTTTATTGCCGTCTTTCAGCCTTTGCAAAGCGGCTGACGCGGATACAAATTCTTGTTGCATAATTTTTCTTTATATTAGCTCCTTTCTTTCGGGCGCACCGTATCTAAGCCCTTGGGGCTGTTCCGCTTGCAGGGTATAATTGTTTATTATGCGGCATATTTCTTTCATCGCCCTCTTGCCTTCGGGAACGGGATAAAGAGGAAATACGTGGGTCATTCCCTCGCCTATATAAATTTTGCTTATTACGTTGTTATCCTGCAACTTCTGATAAAAGTCGGTAACGTCGGGGTAAAGCGCCTCTCTTGTGCCGACGAACAAATACACGTCGTGAAGGCCTTCCACGTTGCCGTATATAGGGCTTATCCTGTAATCCTTCGTGTCCAAATCACCCGCCCACAGCTTGCCCATTTTTATTGCGCCGTAGCAAGCAATCATAGGGTCGTTTTCAAGATAATCGGGTATTCTTGCGTTCGACATCGTAACGTCAAGCCACGGCGAAAGCGCGATTATTTTTGAGGGTTGCGGCAAGGAGGTTTTACTTAAAAATTCGCAAAAACCCAATATAAGTCCGCCGCCCGAACTGTCGCCCATAAAAATTACGTCTTTGCCCGTGTTTAAAATAATTTTGCCGTAAAGCATTTGTAAAAGGTCATATGTTTCTTTCCAAGTGCCGTGGGGCGCCAACGGATAAACAGGCATAATAACTTGGGCGTTGGTTGCCTGTACTATTCTATCACAACCCTTCCAGTGGAACTTTACGGGCTGACCAGTATACGCTCCGCCGTGAAGATAGACGATTATACAGTCGGGGTCGTCCGTTTTGCTCATAGTATAAACGTCCGAGCCGTAAAACTCAAACTTTTTCACGGTAGATTTAAACGGCATCTTCGGCAGGGTATAGTTTTTATTGTCGAGGGTGCTTATGTATTTTTCATAGCCCCCCTCAACGTACTTCTTTTTCCAGCCCTTTAGACGAAGATATTTCTCCGCTAAAACCGCAGGAAGGCTTCTTCTTTTGCTATCCATTGCGTATTACCATTTATAAACGCCCGCACGGAACGCGCGGGCGTTTAATCGTTTGATTAATTTTATATTAGCACAACAAAAGGCACACTGTCAATATTTATTCAAACACAAAAACCGTGTTAAACAATTCTTATATCGTGCGCAGCCTGAATTATCGCCAATTTGTCAACGTCGGGCAAAAGTTTAACCGTGCCATCGGTGTTGCCGCCGCAAAGCACGTATGTGGACTTTTCGCCTACCTTGCATACTGCAAATTTTTCGCTGCCGTAGTCAAGCACGCTGTCAATTTGAGCAGCAATTCCGCCGTCGCCGTCTACAACGCTGAAACCGTAGGGCGTGCATTCGTAGATAAGTTTTTCCGTAAACGCCTTTTTCGCGCCCATTGCCGTAATCAGCTTAGTTGCGATACTGTCGGGGCAGGGAAGACGGCAGCCTTCGATATCGAGGAAGAACTTTACAACTTTCTGCTTCTTTGTTTTGACATTTTTCTCTTCCGTTACTTCAACGTCTTTCTTAGGGTTGACTTTTACCTCGACCGTTTCAACAACCTTTTCTTTAACCAATTTGCCTTCAAGCCTGTTGACCTCGGGCATAGCCTCAACTACCGCCGCGCCGTCTTTAAGAATAGAAATCTTCTTTAAGTCGATTGAAATTTTCGCTTTACCGCACTTAACGGCTTCGTCGGATACGGCAAACATTCTTCTTCCGCCGAGTTCGAAGGATACGACGTATTTACCGTTAATCTCTTCACACTCTACAACGTTGACGGCAATATCCGTGCCGTTCATATTAACCGCGCAGGTAGGAATTAACAGCTCGTAACTTCCGTTTTCGCATTTGATTGCGGAAGGAAGCTGAATATCCGTTGAAAGGAAGGAAAGTTTTCCGTCCGCAACATTGCAGTCGAGATAGTTGTATTCGGGGATTCTGGGGAGAATACTTTCCTCTGTTTCCACGTCGAAAAGATGTAATTTGGAAATATCCAACGCCGCTTCGATAACATCTCCGTTTTGAGCGTTTACCGTGCTGTCGGCACTGATTATAATTCGCGTTGCCGTTTCGGTATAGCCGTCGCCCTGCATATTTATATCGCCGTAAACAAGGGTCTGGTTGCCGAGCTCCTCTTTATGAGAGAACTTCACCTTTATCTTAGCACTGCTTGCTTTAACGGTTTCGGGTTTAACCGAAATATTTTCGGCGCGGATACCTATTGAAACCTTTGTCTGTCCGTCCAGATACGCAGGCTTTGCCTTGTACAGCATCGAATAAGGAACGGTAATTTCCGCATCCGAATTTTCAAATTTGATATGAACCTCTTCGCCCTTCTTCAACAAAGTGCCTTCGAGGAAGTTCATCTGGGGCGTACCAATGAAGCCCGCAACGAATTTATTGCCGGGATAATCGTACAAATTCTTGGGCGAATCGATTTGCTGAACGAAGCCGTTCTTCATAACGACTATTCTCGTGCCCATCGTCATTGCTTCTATCTGGTCGTGGGTAACGTAAATAAACGTCGTTTGAAGTTTTGCGTGAAGTTTAGCTATTTCACTGCGCATCTGCGTTCTTAATTTCGCGTCCAGGTTGGAAAGCGGTTCGTCCAAAAGCATAACCTTGGGAGAGCGCACTATGGCGCGCCCTAATGAAACCCTTTGCCTCTGTCCGCCGGACATTTCCTTGGGCTTTTTGCCGAGATAGTCGGTTATACCCAAAATTTCGGCGGCCTCCATTACCTTATCATTAATCTCTTTATTGGTGTATTTGCGCATTATGGGAATTTCATTTCCGTTCTTATCGAGTACGGGGTTCCCTTCCTTATCGCGCTTTATATCGGGAATTACACGTATACGTAATCCGAAGGCGATGTTCTCGAATACCGTCATATGGGGATAAAGCGCGTAGTTCTGGAAAACCATTGCAATATCCCTGTCCTTGGGCTCCATATCGTTTACCACGTTTTCGCCTATCATAAGCTCGCCCGCGCTGATATCTTCAAGCCCCGCTATCATTCGGAGTGTCGTTGACTTGCCGCAGCCCGAAGGTCCTACGAAAACGATGAATTCCTTGTCCGCGATTTCCATATTGAAATCGTTTACCGCCTTGGTGCCGTTAGGATAAACTTTATAAATATGTTTAAGACTTAATCCTGCCATATTTCCCACTTCCTTTTAAGTTAAAATTGCTATTGAATATTTGGGCATTGTAAGCGAAGTTCCGCTTTGCTTTATGCTGCCCGTAACGCAGATTGACTGCGCGAGAGTGCCTTCTACCTCGTTTACGGTTTTGCTTTCCGTTCCGAGATTGACTACGATTTTAATAGTCTGGTCTTTATAGGTCTTGGTCATATACAAAACCTGGGTATCGCTAAGCACCTTTCTTTCCGCCGTGCCGCGCATAAGTGCGGGGAAGGCGTTTCTTGCATTGTTGCACAGCTTGTAGTAACTAAGTATAGAACTTGTATTTTGAAGCTGACTTGCCGCACTGCCGAAGGGGAAATCCGCATTGCCCGACGCACCGTTGGGCAGTTTGGTTTTAACGCCGCCGTCGTCCCAAAGCATACCAACCCTCAAATCGGGGTCGCTTCCGTTATCTTTCGGAACCATACCGAGTTCGTCGCCGTAATAGGTGAAGCTACTGCCCGAGTACAAGGACAAAAGCCCGTAAACGAATTTGATTTTTTCTTCGTCCTTTGAAAGCCTTGTCGTAACTCTGCCAAGCGTACTTGTACCCGAGTCGTGATTTGAAAGGAAGGGCGCGGGTATATAATTGCCCGCCGTTTTCTGACAGTTTTCAATGGACCTGAAAATCTCTAACGCCGACCTGCCGTTTAAAGCCTTAACTATATCGCCGTTGCCCGCCGCAGGGAAATAGAAGAAACTGTCCGCACCGCTCTTATAGAACTGTTCGATAGTGGACCTCATTTCCCAAGTTTCGCCAACCACATAGGCTTTGGGGTTGTACTTGACCGCCGTTTCCTTTATGAATTTGCACACCTCTACGCTATTCGCGTTGGCGCTACCGCTTCCGAAGTAATACAGGCAGCCGTCAAGACGGAACCCGTCCGTTCCAAGTTCCATCCAGAATTTGATTATGCTGTCGAGTTCATCTCTTACGAACTCGCTTTCAAGATTTAAGTCGGGCATCCAGCTGTCAAACTGACCCTCGTACCAAATTCCGCCGCCGTAGTTATGATATCCGTCTTTACTCGTATTAGAGAAGTTGTAATACTCTGCATACTTGGGTGCAGCGGACTGACCGGTTTTAGCAGCGATAGCCTGTTTGAACCAAGGATGTTCTCTTGAAGTGTGGTTTACTACAAGGTCGATAATTACCTTTATGCCCTTTTCGTGCGCCTTCGTTATAAGATTATTATAATCGTCAAACGTGCCGTACATAGAGTTGATAGCCTTGTAGTTCGTTACGTCGTAGCCGTGATAGCTCGAAGCGGGCATTATTGGCATAAGCCATATTCCCGTATAGCCTAAATCGCGGATGTAGTCCAACTTTTGGGTTACGCCGTTCAAATCGCCGTAGCCGTCGCCGTTACTGTCGTTGAACGAGTACACGAAAATTTCGTAATAGTTGTCGTAATTGTCGTCAATTAAGTTTTCTTCTAAAAGATTAAGCTCGCCCGCGCCTTCGTCGTTATTACACGCCGTAAAGCCTATTACAACGCAAAATGAAGTTAAAACCGCAATTAACGAGCAAATAAAAGCAGTTAATTTTTTCATAATTTACCCTTTTACCGAACCGCCGGTAACGCCCTGAACGTAATATTTCTGTAACCAGAAGAATAGTGCGGTTATAGGAACGGAAACCACTACCGCCGCCGCACAGAAACGTGTGAAGTATTCCTGTTTGGTTTCCCTTTGAAGCATCTGCCAAAGACCTACCGCAACGTTGAAGTTTTCCTGCGAGCCGTTTGCGATAAGCGAGGCAAACATATACTCGCCCCAAGGCGCCATGAACGCCGTTAATACCGTATAGATAATAATGGGCTTTGCAAGCGGAAGAATTATTTTAAAGAATACCTGCTGCCTGCTTGCGCCGTCTATTCTCGCCGCTTCGTCCAAAGATTTCGGAATGGTGTCGAAGAAGCCCTTGCAGATGTAATATCCCATACACGAACTTGCCGTATACACGATAATAAGTCCCACAAGTCCCATATCCTGCGTAAGTCCGACAAGTTTCAAAATGAAGTAAACCGCCGTCATTGACATAAAGCCGGGGAACATTCCCAAAACCAGCATTAAGTTCATTAAAGGCTTTCTGAGTTTAAAGCGCAACCTTGACAGCGCATAGCTTGTTACAAGCACTATCATTGTCTGAATAACCGTTACGCACAGCGAAATGATAAGCGTCGTGCCGTACCAACGCGGGAAGTTGAAAATTGTCTTATCCGTGAACAGCTTGATGTAGTTGTCAAACGTCCACTCCTTGGGGAAGAAATACATTGTCGACGAACCCGATTCGCCGCGCAGAGATTGAATTATAAGATACATGAAGGGCAACAGCCAAACGATACTTATTATCGTAAGAATGATATAAATAACTGCGTTTGTGCCGCGCTCAACCGCCTTTTTACTACGGAATTTCTTAGCCATTACATGAAATCCTCCTCGTTCTTTACTGCGCTTGAACGGTTGTAAACGATTAATGAAACGACAGCCGTAAGTATAAACATAAGAATGCTGATAACCGAAGCAACGTTGTATTGACTGTTGTTGAAAACGAGTTTATACAGCCAGGTTATGAGAAGGTCGGTATCGCCCGCCGTAGGAGCATAGCCCATCGGCAACGTAGGATTGCCGCCCGTCAAAAGGAAAATTAAGTTGAAGTTGTTCAAGTTTCCTATAAACTGGGTGATAAGATAAGGCGCCGTAACGTGCAACATATACGGCATAGTAATTTTGAAGAATATCTTCACGGGGCCCGCGCCGTCTATTCTTGCCGATTCGTACAAATCTTCGGGGATATTCATAAGAATACCCGTTGAAATAAGCATCGTGTACGGTATACCTACCCAGATATTTACGATAATTACCGTAACCTTTGCAAGCGTGCCGTCCGTTAAGAAATGAATGGGTTTACTTATAAGCCCCCAGGATATCAACGTATTGTTGATAACGCCGGTATCGCCCAGCATCTGGCTCATCAAAAGAAGAGATACGAACTGCGGAACGGCTATGGTCATAACCAGAATGGTACGCCACAGCTTTTTACAGCGTATGCCTTTTTTGTTTATCATTAGGGCAACGATAATACCCAATATGTAGTTGGAGAATGTCGCAAAGAACGCCCAAACAACCGTCCAAAGCAAAATTCTTCCGAATGTTAAGCCGAAGTTAGAGCCGCCCGTAAGTCCGCCGCCAAGCACGACTTTGAAGTTTTCAAAGCCTATCCAGGTGAATAAATGTGCGGGAGGCGTGTGCGCCTTGTCGTAGTTTGTAAACGCTATGAAAACCATAAAGATTATGGGCAAAATGGTGAACAGCGTAAGCCCTACAAGGGGCACCGTTAAAAGGGTTTTGTGGTACTGCCCGTCCGCTAACGATTTAATATCGTCCTTTGCGGTGGCAAGTTTTTGTCTTGCTTCCGAAGTTTCCTGCGCGGCGTAAGCGGTTTTAATGCTGCAATACCATGCGTAAACGAACGCCAAAATAAATATCACCGTCAACAGTCCGTATAATAAAATCAACAAACTGTTATCGCCTTGAACGGGTACTTTAAAACCGTCCACCACCTCCCAGCCGTTGCCCTCGTGCGTGCCGAGAGTGCCAAGCATACCGAGGTACTGCCAGCCGAACAGCGAAATATACAGAATGAACATTACCTCGAACGCCAAAAACAACAGTCCGCGCAGCCACTGCTTTCTCGCAAACTGCGAAAAGCCGAAGACAACGAAGGACATCCTGGTTTTCCAGTCGCCGTGCCTTGCCGCATTGTAAAAAGTAAGACCGAAGTTCTTAAAACCCCGCCCCACCCTTTTTACTGCGTTGGGAATTTTGATTTTGAAAAAATTTAAAAATAATAACGGGATACTTTTAAAAAACGAAACGAACTTAAAGCAAAACTTTTGCCAAGCCGTCATTTTCAGATATTCCAGTTCAGATGTGCTTATAGCCATTATTTTCCCTCTTAATTTACCGCAACGGGGGCAAAGTAAACTTTGCCCCGCGGTAATAATTTATCTGAATTAATCTACGCCTACTTTGAAGTTATTTACGAAAAGTTCGAGCTTAGCCAGCATACTTGACATAGTTACGCTGCCCTTAATTTCCTTTTCACCGTAAATGTCGGCGCCGAGCTGCTTCATAGGGTTCCAGTAGCTGTCGGTGTAGCATCCCTGCAAGGTTGCATAAGGTGCCTGTGCAGCGATAGCCGCCTGTGCAACGTTGTCTTTAACCTCTTGCTTTTCAGCCGCGTTTTTATTTGAAGGGCCGGTCTGCAATTCGGTAAATCTGAGTTCCTGCATAGCTTCGCTTGTAAGATAAGCCGCAAGCTGATGGGACTTCGCCGTGTATTTAGTGTTGGGGTTAACGCCGAAAAGTTTGAAACCTGCAAGCGAGCCCATCTGATAGTCTTTATTAGTCAAAGAGCTGTGGAAGGTGGGAAGTTTTGCAGCCGCGTAATTGTCGCCGAGATGTTCCTGAATGGTCTTAGCGTTCCAGGTACCCGAAATGCACGCGCCGAACTGCGTTCCTGATTTGTCGCCGTTAAGATACTGCGAAATGGTGTCGTCGTCGCCGCTCGTAAAGCAATCTGCTTTATAGGTTGCAACTAAATCAATCATGGCCTGCGCGCCGACCTGCGCTATCGTGTATTCGGTATCGGTCTGACCGGCAGCCTTTTCGCTGAAGTTGGTGTACGATTTAGAAACCGTAGTTCCTTCGTACTCTATGGTGTAAGTTCCGCCCACGCAGTTTTCACCCGTGCCGAGGAAGAACGCGCCGACGTACCATGCCTCTTCCATATTGTAAATGAAGTATTTGCCCGCGTTATAGCACGCTTGAAGAATTCCTTCAAGGGTCTGTGCCTGCGTATCGGAAACTACCGCTTTATTGTAATAGAGGAAATATCCGTTGTCGGCCGCGTACGGATAACCGTAGTATTCGCCGTTATGCTCGCCCGACATTACCGCGTTAAGATAGTTTTCTTCTTTAAGTTTAGCAACGGTTGCTTCGGGAATGGGCGAAAGAGCCTGATAGTTGATGAGGTCGACAAGCTGGTCGTTTGCATAGCAGTAAACGTCAGCCGCAACCGTGGGGTCGGTAGATACGTTGCTAAGCGCGTCGCCGGAGCCGCCTATACCCGTTTTGATTTCAACGCCGAAATCGGGGTTTGCTTCTCTGAAACTGTCCAGCATTTTATTAAGAGTGGGCAATTCGTCCGCCGCTACCCAAACCGTTATGCTGTTACCGCCGTTTGAATTGCAGGCAGTTGCGCCCAGCGTTGCGGTTAAAGCAAGCGCGCCGCAAGCTATAAGTGAAATAATGCTTTTTTTCTTCATAATTTCCTCCATATTGATTGTTTAATATTTAAAAGGCTTACGCCCTTTTAGACGTTTTTGATACTTTGTTTAAATACTTTTTAAGCTCTTGGGAAAAGTCTTCCTTTAAAAATCTTCTACTCCAGTTTTTATCTGAAACCGTAGAAGGCAGGTTTATCCTTGCGTCGCCGCCAAGTGCAAGCAAATCCCACAACGGAATTATTACGGTATTCGCCTTGCTTGCAAACGCCAAATTAACAACGCTGCGGCAAAGCTCTGCCGAAGTCTTGGTTTTTGCCGTAAGTTTTAACAGCTTGCTTTCGGCTTCAACGTCCTTAACAAACCTCAAAAGCTCTTCTTCGCTTAAATCGTCTATATACTGCCTAAGCGGCATATTGTCGTGCGTGCCCGTGTAGCATACGAAATTCGCGGTATAATTTGAAGGCTTGTGTTCGTTGTCGGGGCTGCCGTCAAAGGCAAATTCCAAAACCTTCATACCCGGGTATCCTACGTTTTTCATAAGACGGTAAACGCCTTCGTCCAACACGCCTAAATCCTCGGCGACTATTTTGTAGTTTAAAATGTTTTCAAACAGCTCTTCCTTGGGTCCGTCCGTCCATAGCCCGTACCTTGCGGTGCTGTCGGCCGCGGGAACTTCCCAATATCTGTCAAATCCGCGGAAATGGTCTATTCTTAAAATATCGAAAAGGTTTAATGCGCCGTCAATTCTGCCTTTCCACCACTTGAAGCCGTCGGCGCGCATTTTTTCCCAATTATAAACGGGGTTACCCCAAAGCTGACCGTCTGCGCTGAACGCGTCGGGCGGGCAACCCGCAACGAACCTTAACCGGCGGTCTTCGTCCACCTTGAAAAGTTTGTTGCCGTACTTCCACACCTCTACGCTGTCATAAGCTATGTAAAGGGGTATATCGCCCATTATTTCAACCCCGCGCGAGGCCGCATAGGATTTAAGTTTGCGCCACTGTTTTAAAAATATAAACTGCGTGAACTGCCAGAATAAATATCCGCTTTGGTTTTGCTTTATAAATTTTTGAACGGTTTTTTCATCGTAAATGCGGAAGGGCTCTTCCCACTCCGTCCAGGCGGTGTGGTTGAACTTTTCCTTTATTGCCATAAACACGGCAAAGTCGGAATACTCTCCCCTTTTAACGAAATTGTCGAATTCCTCTCCCCCGTCAAAGCGCGAAAAGGCTTTTTTAAGTAGCTGAACCTTTTGCCAGAACTGCCTTCCGTAGTTGACCCGTAAAGGGTTGTCGGAAAGCTCTTCTAGGACAACCTCTTCCTTTTTCAAAAGCCCCTCTTCAACCAACGTCTGTAAGTCGATGAAATAGTAATTGAGTGCGTTTGAAGAACAGGACTGATAGGGGCTGTCGCCATAGTTGGTGGGGTTAAGCGGCAAAACCTGCCAGATTTTTCCGCCTGCTTCCGAAAGAAAATCAATGAAGTTGTACGCCTCTTTACCGAGAGTGCCTATCCCCTCGCCCGAAGGCAGTGAAGATATGGGCAACAGTATACCGAAGTTTCTATCCATACAAAAACGATAATCTTTACAATGAAAGTAGATATTTTACAAGTTGATTAAAGTTGTCCGTAGCGAAACCGCAAACGGCAAGCGCCTGACCTAAGCTGTCCGCTTTGGGTGAAAGGTTGCTTTTTATATAAGCCGAATTCAGCCCCGCCGCCTTTGCGCCGAGAATATCGGTGCAAAAATCGTTGCCGATATATATTGTTTGAGTTTTATCAAGCGAGTATTTGTCGACGATATGCCCGAAAAATTGTGGCGAAGGCTTCTTTTTGCCGAAATCCGAAGAAAGCTCTATGCCGTCGAAATACTGCGTGATTTTAAGTTTTTTCAGCTCTTCGACGGTAAAGCACGCCTGCGCGTTGGAAAGTATGAACAGCCGTGCGCCGCCTTTTCTAAGTTTTTTTAACATCGCACGCGCGCCCGCGTACAGTTTGAGTTTGGAACGCGACTTATCGCGGAAATACTTTGCCGCCTGCGCGGAATTGTCGGGTGAAAGCTGTTCAAACACCTTTAAAAGGTCTATTTCGCAATACTCTTCGCCCGTTTCCTGCTCTTTGCAAAGCGAAACATAGCGTTTCCAAAAGTCTGCACAGCCGAAATACTTTGCCATTCGCTTTCGGAATTTTTCATCATTCTCATCCGTGCGTATATCGGCAAGAGTTCCGTAAAAGTCAAAAATAAAGTTCTTCATCTATGCGGAAAAATTATCGGCGCGGCAAAACCGCGCCGATACGTTTTCGTTTTACTTATTCCGCTGATTACTCGGTTATGGGAGTAACTGTAATAACGTTACCGTTAGTGGTGAAAGTAATGTGGTATTTACCGGGCTGACATAAGAGGTTGCCGTCGTTATCTTTCTCCTGTCCATCTACAGCTCCATACCAGCCGCCGTCAACAACACCGTTAAGGAAGTTAGCTTTAATAACCTTAATCTGAATGGTACCTGTTTTGTCTGTCCAGTCAACGTCCGTTTCGTAAACGCCTTCTTCAGAAGTTGCGGTAAGTTTTACAGCCGTTCCGTTTACAGGACCTTCTCCCCAGCCGTAAAGGCTACCGGTCAAATAGTAGCTGTTTCTTGATTCGTATTTCACTTCTTTTTTGATGGGGTCATATTTAACCACCCAAGGACCTGCGGCAAGAGTGCCGATAGTTACTTCGTCAGCGGTGTCATCGCCTAAGTTTTTAAGTTTCAAAGTTGTTTCCGCCGTAAGAGTAACCGAGCCGGTCCAAAGACCCGTATCGCCGGAATATATGAGGTCGTAACCGGAATCCTCTGCATTTACCGCGTCGCCCAATACAAAGTGCCATTTATCGGTAATCTTTTTAATTACAACGCTTCCGTCTTGCTCAGTGAAGGTTACGGTGTAATGACCTGCTTCGAGAAGGTTTGCGGTAATTGTTTCGCCGTCGCTTATAATGCTACCGTTTTTAAGTGCCGTGTTTGTATCATAGAAGACTTTGCTATCCTCGTCGTTTACACCGTCGCCTGCGTTGTAAATGTAAACTGCCGCGTATGCGCCGCCTTCTTCAACTTTGGCACCGGTTGCGTTACGTATAAGATGTTTTGCCTGGATATCAAAATCAACCGTCCAAGTTCCGCTGCCTTTAACCATCTTGGTCGCATTCCTTGAGAAATCGCCCAAAACCTGCATATCGTAAGGAACTCTCAATTTTGCAATAGTTTCGTCCTGAACTACGGACAATTCGTATTTGCCCATATTCTTTTCGGGGTGGGTTATAAGCGTGAAGGTGTAAATACCGTCGTATCCTACGGACAACTCGATATTCTCGATATCTTTTTTGAAATATTCGTTTTCCGCAAGGCTGTATTGGTTAACTTGTTCGCCGCTCCAGCCTTTCGTCGTATCGCAAAGAATCTTGAACGCGTCGCCCGCATACATCGTAAGTTGAAGGGTGTACTTGTTTTCGTTGGTTACGGTAGTATCCTTTGTGAATTTAATAGTATCACTGGTAGCGTTCCATCCCTGATTATACAAAGTGCCTTGCTCGCCGTTGCTGGCGCCTACTGCGTAGTAGGTGTTTGTATCCTCGACGAAGTCAGAAGGATCTACAGGATCTACGGGATCTACTGGATCGGTAGGCGGTGTAACGGTGCCACCTTCGTCATCGTTGTTACAAGCCGCAAACATTGCCGCCGTGCCTACTAACATTGCTCCTGACATAATCAGTGCAACTAATTTTTTTGCTTTCATCATTTTTCCTCCAAAAAATTGTTTACAAATTTATTTAAACTTGCCCTTTCGGGCATAAGTTTTAAAGTTTTACGCCGCCAACTTATATACGTAGCAGCTTATGGGTGAAACGGTTACCTTTCCGCTGACGCCGGTAGTAATTGCGGTTGTGCCTGCTGTCGTGCCGTTAATATACAAGTTCCAGTTGCCTGCGGGAAGGGTAACTTCCTTTTCGGTTTCGTAGGGGTTGTATATTATAAGCAATTTATCGCCGCCCGCTTCGGTTTGAATAGTGAACGCAAGTAACGCTTTATCCCTTGTAACCATTTTGCAGTAGTTGCCCATTTCGTCGCTGCTGACAGTAGTAGCACGCAGGACGGGGTTTGCCTTACGGAAGGCGATTAAGCCCTTGTAGTACTGCATCGTTTTGTACTGCTCGCTACTTTCGGAAAGTTCGTCCCATTTAAGGTTGTTTACCGAATCGGGAGCGTTGTAGCTGTTTTCGTTGTAGGTGCCGTCTTCGTCCTTTTTAGTACGGAGCATTTCTTCGCCCGCCTGCATAAAGGGAACGCCGAGTGAAGTCTGAATTATTGCGGCGGAAAGTTTGTTCATTGCAACGCGCTTTGAAAGCGTTGCCTCTTCCTCGCCGTAAACGGTGCAAATTCTGTCCCAAAGAGTGTTGTTGTCGTGCGCCGATACGTAGTTGATAACCTGCGTGGGGTTATCCGCCGACCAGCTTCCTTTATACTTTGTGAACGGTGTACGGCCGCCGCCGTAGGTGCTGCCCGTTACGCCGAACAGAATGTTTTCAACGTAGCTTGTGCTTGCGCCGGTTGCGTAGCCTAAATCGTTCATGTCGAAGGTTGAACCCTTTACGCCGTCGCGGATAACGTCGTTGAACAGTGCAACGCCGTTTACGCCGTCTTCGTTTACGCCCGTACCTTTGTTCATTTTCTGAAGGTTAGCAAGGGTTGCCTGCTCAGCTGCGCTAAGCGCAACCGTGCCGCCCGTCCAGCCTTCGCCGTAGATTATAGCCTTTTGGTTATTTTCGTGAACTGCCTTTTCGATTTTCTGCATGGTCGTTATATCGTGAACGCCCATAAGGTCGAAACGGAAGCCGTCAAGGTTGTATTCTGTCTGCCAGTAAGTTACCGAGTCAACCATGTACTTGCGTACCATTGTGCGCTCGGATGCAGTTTCGTTGCCGCAGCCCGAACCGTTTGAAGGATTGCCGTCGCTGCCGTAACGGTAATAGTAATAAGGAACTACTTTGTTTAAGTTGGAATCAATGGAATAAGTATGGTTGTAAACAACGTCCATAATTACGCCAATCCCCGCATTGTGAAGCGCTTGAACCATCTGCTTGTATTCTTTAACGCGGATAGCGCCGTTAGAAGGGTCGGTTGAATAGCTTCCTTCGGGAACGTTGTAGTTCTCAGGGTCGTAGCCCCAGTTGAAACTTGCGTCTATATCGGATTCGTCAACCGAAGAATAGTCGTAGCTGGGAAGAAGGTGAACATAGTTGATACCGAGTTCTTTAAGATATGCAAGGCCTACGGGGATGCCGTTCTTGTTTTTAAGTCCGTCAACCGTGAAGCCAAGGTAAGTACCCCTGTACTCTTCCTTTAATTCTGAAATCTGTTTGGAGAAGTCACGGATGTGCACTTCCCAAATTTCCGCGTCGGTGTAGTTTTCAACGCCGTTGTTTACGTAAGTGCCCGCAGTCCAATTTTCGGGGTCGGTCGTGTCAAGGTCTAAAATCATACCGCGCTTGCCGTTGAGTCCCGCCGAACGTGCATAGGGGTCAACCGCTTCGTTGGTGCCTGCGGAGGTAGTTACGGTATAAGTGTAATATTTTCCGTTAAGACTGTCGCCTGTAAGGGGAGCCGCCGCGGTTTTCCAGTCGTGAACGTAAGTCCAAACGCCATTGTCGCTCTTCGTGCCGCCCGTCATTGCGAAGTGCCTTGCATTACCGAATGTTCCGTTGTTGTAAATATTCAATTCAACTTCGCTTGCGGTGGGCGCCCATACCTTGAAAATTGTTTGCTCGCCCGTCTTGTCAATGGTTACGCCTAGGTCGTTGCCGTTGTAGGAATATGCGGTTTCGAATTCCGGAGTACCGAAGTAAGTTGAAGGAACTACGGGTGCGGGGTCGTCGAAGCCGTCCACTTCCAAAGTGTAGGGTTTGGACAAATCAAGCTCGTCTACAACCGTTACGAAGTTATTCACAACGCTTGCGATTTTAACATCCTCTGCCGAGCCGTCCTCTTTCTTCGTGGTTAATTTAATGCGGCTAGCCGCTATATTTTCGCCGCTGCTTGCAGTGATTTTGATTTTGTGGAGGTCCCACATATCAACAAGAGCAAGATATTTCATTTCTTCAAGGGTTGCGCCGCCGTCGCTGCTGGAATAGTTGTTATCGTCGCCTGCTTTGGTGTAAATAACGGTATCCCCTCTCATTCTGATTTTACGGTCGTTTCCCTTTGAGCCGTCTTTAATCGCCGAACCCCAGCTGGTGCTGCCGGGAACGCAGTTCGTTCTTATAAGATAGCCGACTTCTTCCACCGCTTCGGGAATGTTGAACATAGCCTTTGCGCCGTATTCGCAAGGATGTAATTCATAGCCTCTGCCGGCAACACTGCCGTACCAAAGCCATACGTCTTTATCGGCGTAGCCTGTGTCGTTCTTGTAATAAATGGTAAGAAGGTTGCAGCCTTCCTCCTTTTCAAGAAAGTATTCCTGTCCGTCGCCGGGTTCGCCGGGGCCGCCGCCTTCTCCGCCGTTATCGGTGCTGCAAGCAGTTGCAAAAACAAACAGAGCCGACATTAATGTACAAAAGATAGTAAATAACTTTTTCTTCATTCTTTTCCCCTATAAGAAGTTTTATTACTTGGCGCGGAGCGCCAAGTAAGGGGGTACCCCCTTAAAAATTTTTTATTCAGTTTATATTATGTGAATAATGAATATTTTAAACTCATTATCCCCTTTTTATTTACCAAGAATTATTATATCACTATTTCAAAATCCGTCAAGTACTTGGTGAAAATTTTTTTCAAAAAATGTTATCTATTATAATCTATGCCCGAAGTAGATAGCGTGGCTTAATTAATGTATTGCGTATCTGTATAAATGAACAAATAAAAATAAAACGGGCTTGCTTCTCTACGAAACAGGCCCGTTGCGTTATATTACTATATTATATATAATGCAAGTTAATTCTATCAATACGGTTTTTATCTCTATACGTTATTTATTTTTAGGCTTAACCGTATTTGATTTCGATTCGGTAGTACTCGTCTTGGGCTTAGCAACGGTTGCTTTCGTTACGGTAGCATTCGTTGCAGGTTTAGCCGCACTTGCTTTCGTTTCGGCAGTAACTGTTTTGGGCTTAGCCGCACTTGCTTTCGTTGCGGTAGCACTCGTTGTAGGTTTAGCCGCAGTTGCTTTCGTTTCGGTAGTATCTGTTTCGGGCTTGCTACCTTCATCCGTATTATTATTGTCACCGATTGATATTATTCCGCGTTTATACAATAACACCAAACCAACTGCTGTTCCGATTAATACAACACCGACAACAGACAATGCTATCCATAAACCGGCATTTGATTTAGGGGAAGGTTCCGTTCCCTCCGGTAATCCGCCTATTATCAATGCTTGGTCTTCGTCGATTATTGCGCCTAAGCCTGCCGATATGTCTCTACCAGGTGCTATTTCGGACAAACTCGGCATTTTCTCTCCGGTGGGCGACGTGGTTTTAGTGGTATCTTCATAGAGATTTATCAGTGATACCGTTGTAAACACACCGTCGTTCGCGTTTGTTTCATACAGTTCAGACATTTCCAATTTTACGTACTGCCCGTAAACGGGATTGGCAAACTGGACTACCTTTAAATCGTCTATCTCCTCAAGGTCTTCACGTATTATAACCGACTCCTTACTCCAGTTTACACCGTCTTCGCTGACGTAAACCTTTACAGTTTTTGCAAAGATGCTGAAGCTCGAATTATATTGACGTTGGGCAAATTCCAAGCCCGAAATCCATCTGGGAACATCCAATTTAACGGTTATAAATGCGGGTTCATAAGCCTTGGAATTGCCTTCTGCATCTATTGCAGTATTTTTAATGTTTATATCATAGTCGGTATGCCAATACGTTTTGGCGTTTCCGTCGATAGCGTTTACGGCGTAATTCTTTCTGCTATCCGTTTCTTTGGGTTGAGTAGAATAATCTACCACAGATAAATAGTTTACACTTATATATTTTCTTTCTGCGGTGTCGGTGTCGGCGGTAAACGTAAATATCTTTGAGTCGCTCGCCGGCTTTTTGGCGGTACCCTTTAATCTGACCTCTATTATTTTATCGCCCGAGCAGTTGGGAGACGCTTGCGCATAAGATATCCAACCCGTAGTAGGCGCATAAGTAACCTCTGTGCCTGTTTCGGTTTCGGTTTCCGTTTCGGTACTGGTACAATATCTCCATTCATAAGTACCGTCAACGCCGATTACTCTGTTTTCCCAGTCGTTGGCGTACAGAGTGTCCGGCATAGTAGGCTTTGCCCCCACGTCAATTTTAAACGCGTTATCGGGAGAGGCGCCTTGGACATAAACGTAAATGTCATTATCTGACGAAACGGTGTTTAAATCTTTTTCCGGTAACAGATAGGCGTGTGATTGCCCCTCTTCAAAAGTAACTTCCTTCCAAGTTTTTTTGCCGTCTACGCTATAGTACCAAGTGAACGAGCTGTTCTTATAACTATCCGCCCACACGATGCAGCCTGCATTTTCCCCGTCGAACGAGAAGTCCGCAACAGCCAAATCGACGTTCCCCAAAAGATAGCTTACTTTTGACTTTGCCGCAGTGCTTCCCTGCGATTTCGTCTTTGCTAACGTGTTAATTTCGATTGATTTTAACTGCGTATTAAATAAGGGGTCGGCAAGTTGAGAGTCTACAACCGACGGATTGTCTTTATTTACCCTCAACAATTTGAACAGGCAGTGCATAGCCACCGGGTGGTTATAATACGTTTCGCCGATGCGTGCTGCCAAAGTAACGAAATTAGAAGCAGTTTTGGTAGCGTTTACCTTGTACGTCGTAACAAGTCCGTACCAAGCGTCAAGGTTTAAAATTTGAGTTTCTAAAGCCTTTTCGTACAATGCTTCCTGCTTATCCAAATCACTCTGATAAACTTTCGCAAGCCAGCAATACTCTTCGGCTTTCACTAAATTATCGTAATCGTTTAAGCATGCTTGGGAAAGGTGGAAATAAACGACGGTACCGCCGGAATTTCTTTGCCAGGACGCGTTGCCCCAACCGAGCAAATGCCTTTCGCTTTTGGTAGCCGCAAGCCACCCGCCGACGTCGTTATCTATTTTCCAGGAACCTTTTCCGTTGCCGTCTTTACCGTAATACAAGATTGCCGCGTGTCCCGGTTGTCCTATTACGTGTGCGGGAATACCGCGGACTGTTCTGATATTCGACCCGCTCTTTGAAATACCGCCGCACACGGAACCCGTTCCGAACTTATTGCTGAAGTTCATCCAAACCTTCTGAAGTTTAGTTTTGCCCTCCTCGCTATACGAAATAGTAATTTCGTAATCGGGTTGACCTTCTCCGGCAGAGACTGTGTATTTCGTGTCGAACATTCCGACTCTCTTACCGCCTGCCCAGTTTTCACCGGCATTGTCCCCCCTGTAGTCCACGGCAAACTGGTTATTGAAATATTCATGGTTTTCGTTTTTGTAGAATACCGGATTGTTATAGTTGGGGGTGGTATATTTTACGTAGGTGTAAGGGTCTAAAAATTTTGACACGTTGTTGGGACTGGCATTTATTCTCGTTTGAACTTGGTCGTTCAGCCAAAGTATTGACTCGTCGTCGATTATGTTGCACATCAACCAACGCATTTCTTCCACTCTATAGCTTTCAAACCAGCTCATCGTCTCGGATTTCCAGCTTCCGTCGCCATTTCTTGTTGAAACGAATCTTTCGGTTTCGTACATATATTTGAAGATGGCGTATCTTTGCAGAGGATAGGACTTATTCTCAGGTTTTGACCCTTGCAAATAAGAGCCGATAGTGCCGTCGTGCGTCAATGCAACCGAGAACATCATCGTTCTGCACAGCTCGCCGAAAGTCCTGTTGGGCATCCACTTATTGCCTTGATGGTTATAGCCTAATAAAGTTTTATCGTCCAAATCTTTTTGATAGTATTTATACAGAGCCGACAAAACGGTCAAAGACTTATAGTAATTGCCTTTGAAGGGAGTGCCGCCAAGCATAAACTCTCTTAAACTGTCTAAATCGTACATTAGCCAATCTAAAACAGCTTTATTATCTTCATTGTTTACTTGAATAGTTACGCCTTCACGTTCTTCAATGCTATCGCCGCCTTGGGTTGTGAATCTTTTCAGAGCATACTGTCCTACTCTGCTTACAAATTCTCTCTGCAAAATAAGCAGCTCCAAATCCTTATCGTCCAAATCGGCGCCACTCGCAACTTTTTCTTTTATCTGCATATCATAAGATGCAAGCGACTGAACGGCCCCGTCCTCATCCAAAGTTTTCGTCAGTTTTGCGTCCGCCCATACTACGTAGTCCTGTGCGTTAGAACTATTTTTGTTGGCAACCAATCTTATCCAACTGAATCCTGTAACGTCCACCACAAAGTATTTGGCGTTTTGATTATATGCTACTAAACCCGGAGCATCTCCCAAATACTTGTCTTCGGCCAGATAGTCCCAAGTTTTTCCGTCGTTTGAAGTCTGAATGTAAAGTGCCGCTCCGTCAGATTTGCTCGCGGTGCTAAGTAGTCCGCCGTACGCCGAAAAATACTTATAAGTTTGGCTGAACTCGCTTATGTTATAAGCTACGCAAGACGGACCGTGTGCATATATACCGTTTGCAAAAGTATACCAAGCACCTTCTATTTTTACTTGTATTGC
>JAIDQV010000026.1 GCA_029062045.1 Clostridia bacterium | reverse complement strand
GGGAGATTGCGGGCTTGCTTGCGGAGTGGGCGGGGCGGCCGGTTCTTTTTCCGCTCTTCCATTTGCGGCAAGACTTTGAAAGGCTTTCAAAAAATCCAAAAGCGCGAATTTTTCCAAATTTATTTCTCCTTTTTTTAAAATTAAGGCGTTTTTTATTGATTAAAAACTTTTGTTGATATATAATTGACTATGACTAAAATTATCTTTTGTACATATTTCCGAAACTTTGGAGTTTTAATATGAGTAAACGGTTTACTAAAATTATATGCGCAATTACTGCCTCAACTTTCATGCTCGGCGCAGTTGCTGTTGCGGGTTGCAGTAATTATTACAGCTCGAAACCGCTTGACGGCGACTATTCCTATGATAAAGTTTATTCCAACGGCGGCTTTGCAGTTGAAGCGGGCAATTACGTCTACTATATCAACGGCGTAACCGACGGCAAGGGCTTAAACGACTTTGGTAAGCCCGTCAAAGGCGCAATTTACCGCGTTTCAAAGGACAACCTTAAAGCAAAGAATTATTCTTCCGTTCAAAAGGTAGTGCCCAGCATTGCTTATTCAACCGACTACAACGCGGGCATATTTATCTACGGCGACAGAATTTATTACGGAACTCCTTCAACCGCAAAGAACTCGGACGGCGTTGTACAGAACAGCTACCTCGATATGAAAAGCAGTAAACTTGACGGTACCGAAACGCTGAAAAACGCTTACGTTTCTTTCCCTTCCGCATCGTACGAGTACAGGTTTGTTGAAGTGGAGGGCACGGTTTACCTTCTTTATATCGCTACCAGTGAAAAACTTTACGACGAATCCACGGGCGTTACCAACATTCACAGCTATAACACCTCGACGGGTGCGGATACCCTTCTTGCGTATAACGTAAACAAAGTTATCTTCGACAGCGAAGACAAGACCAACCCCAGCGTTTTCTACACGATGAGCGTGTACGACTATACCGGTACTTCCAACACGGCATACGGCTATAACCAGCTTTACACCGTAAAGGCTGACGCAACAGAAGACAAATTCGCCGGTAAGCTCAATAAAGATACCGTACCCGGCTGGGACGATACCGACAGATATATCAACTGCGGCGAACTCGTTCTTGACGGTATCGGCTACTCTGATTATCTTGGCAAAGGCGAGTCTAAAACTCCGTTCAACTATGCGCCCGAAACAAAAGAAGTCAACGAAGTAGGCTACACCTATGAATTAAAGCAGTACGTTAACGGCAGCGTTTATTATACCAGGACGACAAGCCTTAACTCCACGGCGTATCTTTTCTCTGTAAAAGACAACGACTTAAAACCCATAGAAAACAACAACGGTACGGCTATTCTTTCAGACGGTTCCAACGCAGACAAATACAAGTTTGTTACGGTCGGCGAAAATAAAAAAGATGCCGTTCTCTATGTCGAAAACTCCGGTATAACCATTAACTACTTTGAAAACGGCAAGCTCGGCGATAAACCGTCCGACCTTCAAACGGTGGACGGCAAAACTAACACCTATTACCCCGTTGTAAAGAAAAACGCGGAGACCATTCTTCACGTGGATGACAATTATCTTTACTATTCCGATTCGGACAATAAAATTTACCGTGTAAATTACACGGGTTCGCCCGAACAGTACAACGATGCGAATTTACTTGTAGATAAAAGTAAATTGGAAGAAGCTGACGAGAATGGATATGCGGCGGTTCAGATACTTGACCTTGCGGCAAGTTCAAGTTGGTACGCACCTGAATTTATAGGCAACTATATCTTCTTTGCAAGCATGACTTCCAACATGACCAACTATAACTATATAATGGTATTCGACTTGCCGTCAACCACCGTTGAATTGCGCGCGCTGAACAAACTTTACAAGGGCGTTGAGAAAAAAATTACCGAAGTGTACGGTGATACCGACAAATACCCTTCAAAGAATTATGCAAACGTTCAAAACGCATTGAAGTACGCTTTCTATAACGGCGATTACGCATATCTTAAAGAGTACGCGAAAGAGCTTAACGGTGCGCTTAAAGCCGACGCGGACCTCATCTATTCCGAACAGACCTTTGCGGAATACGATAATTTTCTCAAAGCCGAAGGCGTTTGGGCGGAATACGGCGGCGATAATAACGTAACCGTCAACGGCAATAAAGTTTACGCGAATAACCACGACTATTACTACTCGGTTTTGGGCGAAATGTCCGGCGAGGATAAAGACGCTTACGCCGAGGGTTTGAAAACTTCTTACCTGTATGCAAAGGCGGAAGAAGAACCCGAGGTCGGCTGGTACGACGGCTTGAAGACGGTTGAGAAGGTATTCTTCGTTATCGGTATGTGTCTTATAGGCGCTTGTGTTTTGGGCGGCGGCGCTTGGCTTACGGTATATCTTGTACGCCGTAAGAAGAAGCAGCCCGAACAAGGCAGAAGAAGAATTAAAGTCGACACCACCGACGACAAGAGCGTTGACGTGTACGATACTCAGGAATAAAATTGTATAAATAAAGTAAAATAAATTTGTCCCCGCAGGGCGGGGGCAAATTTTTCGTTTTTTCTTGAAAAAAAGAATAAAAAAACAGTTTACAAAAAAGATAAATATTAATATAATGTTAGCACTTAATATAGTAGTGAATATCGGGATTACCCGTTACGGAGATATTTATGGTAAAATACGTTAAATGTCCGCGTTGCGAGCTTAATTATATCGACGAGGAAAAGCAGGAATACTGCGACGTTTGTATCGCGGAAATGAAGGGCAACAAACTTCAATTTGCCGACCTTGAAGACGAAGATTTCGAAGAGGTTGACGCAGAGCTTGAACAGACCGAGCTTTGCCCTATTTGCGGTATAAACCGTATCCGCCTTGGCGACAAGATGTGCGAAGCCTGCAAAGGTCAGCAGGAATACGAGGAAGAAGAGGACGTCGACATCGACAGCGACGAAGAATGGAAGAATTATCTTGAAGAAGAGGACGACGGCGATTTGACCGTCGACGAAGAGTTACAGGAAGAGATTGAAGAAGAATTCGCCGAACAGGAAGATGACGAATTTTCCGAAGAGGAAGATTTCTTCGACGACGAAGACGTTGACTCATTGTCCGATTTAGAGGACGACGAGTATGACGAAGACGATGAAGATGACGATGAGGATGATGAGGATTTTTAAAACAATATAATCAAACGGAACGTTTGCCGCAAACGCACAATCAGCGTTTGCGGCATATTTTTCTAAATTTTGGCAAAAATATAAGTATGATAAAAGTAAACACCACAATCAATTCCATAAAAGACACAATCAAAAATTTAAGCGGTAAAAGCGTTACCGTAAAGCTGAATTTGGGCCGAAATAAGTTTGTAACCTTCCCCGCGGTGGTTGACGGAATTTACCCCTCGCTTTTCACCGTTTGCCCCAACGATAAAAACTTTTTGGGTAAAACCGCATATTCCTATTCGGAAATCCTTTGCGGAAGAGTAAAAGTTAAAGAAAATATTTAATAGTCATAACTAGCATTTGCGGCGCATAAAATACCTTGTAAACGTAACGGACGGAGGCATTTTTATGGCAATCAACGCACAGAATCAGACGGGAACTTATACGCGCAAGGTAGCGGATTTATCCACACAGACGGTGGTTGAAATCAAATTCGGGCAGGACGCGGGCGAAGTGGTTGCGGTATATCCGCAAATTTCTTTGACCTCTTGCGAAGTTTCTTCGGGCAGACTTAACTACGGCGGAAGAATAATCGCAACCCTCGTGTACGCCGACGCGGAAGGTAAACTTTGCCGCGTGCAGAAGGGCGCGGAGTTCACTCACTTTATCGACGACGACAATCTTGCACCCGCACAGCGCGGCGATTGCGCTTTGAAGTGCGAACGCTGGCAGGTTAAAAGGGAAGGCTCTTCCTATGCCGTGGCGATAGTAGTCGGCGCTCAAGTTGCCGTTTACGACAGCGCTATGAGAAGTTACACAACTTCGGTTGACGGCGCAATTTGCAAAACGGACAGCGCAAAACTTTATTCCTTCGTCAGCTTTTCTGGCGAAAGCGAAGTCGACGACGATTTCGACTGCGTTGCAACCGATATCCTCGTGCCCTCGGCTCAGGCGCTTGTTTTGGACTGTTCGGTCCGCGCAGGGGTTGTTGAAGTGGGCGGTGAAATTTACCTTTCACTTCTTGCCGTGCGCGACAATGCACCCGTGTGCCTCGACAGAGTTATTCCCTTCAAGTGCGAAATTGCGTGCGACGAAGCGCTTTTCTCCCAACGCGCTTTTTGCCGTGCCGAAATTAAGGCGGTCAGCGTAAACTGCAAAGTAAACGAAGAGCGCGGCAAGTGCGACGTCGACGTAAACGCAACCCTCGGTTTTTCGGGGCACTTCTATGAGGAAGAGGAAGTTTCCTTCGTTGCGGACGCCTTCTCGAAGGACTGCGAGTTAGGTCTTAACTTCGCAACCGAAGAAACCCTTTTGGATACCGATATAAAAGTTTATTCCGAGCGCGTCAATGGGCTTTGCGCAACCAAGGCTAAACTTGACTACACCTGCGCATTCCTGGCGGCAACCCTGCCCAACGTCGAGTTTGCAAGAACGGCGGGCGGCGTTGAAGGAAGCGTATCCGCAACCCTCTTGTACGAGCAGGCGGGGGAAGTACATTCGACAGAAGTAAATCTTCCTTTCTCGGTTGCTTTGAACGGGCTTTCGCCAAACTGCCGCGAAATCTCCGTTGCGGTGTGCGGTATGAGTTTAAGACAGCGCGCCGAGGGCGAGTGCGAAGGCGAAGCCGTTTTAAAAATAACGGGCGCCGACGGCGAAATACGAACGGCAAGATATTTGACCGAAGTAACCGAGCAGGGCGAAAGGATTGTACCCGACTGCGCGATAAGCGTGTACATACCCTCTGCGGGCGACGGACTTTGGGAAACTGCAAAGCGCCTTTCCGAAGCGCCCGAAGTTATAGAAAAATCAAACCCCGAGCTTACCTTCCCCTTGACGGGCAAAGAAAGGATTTTGATTTACAGACCTAAACAGTAAGTTAATAAAATTGTAAGCCGCCCGCAGGTAACTTCCGCGGGCGGCTTTAAAATTAATTGATAACTGCGTATTAGTGTGTTATAATACCCCTATGAGCGTGCGCGTAAAGGCATATGCAAAACTTAATTTGACGCTTGCAATTACGGGCGCGGAGAACGGTTATCACAATTTGGACAGCTTGGTTTGTACGGTTGACCTTTACGACCTAATCAAACTTAAAAAGCGCAAGGATAACCTTGTTACAATAGAAATGCACGGCCAGGGCACCGAGAGTTTGCCCTATGAGGAAAACAACGCCGTCAAAGCCGCCGAAGCGTATATAAAAACTTTCGGCACGGGCGGGGCGGATATTAAAATTTTTAAAAACATTCCCGTAGGTGCGGGCATGGGCGGTTCGTCCGCCGATATTTCGGGCGTTCTCCGCGGTATGGCTATGCTGTACGGCAAGGGCGGCGAAGGTCAGCTTAAAGAGCTTGCCGACGCGCTCGGAAGCGACACGGGCTATCTACTTACGGGCGGATACGCACGGCTTACGGGCAGGGGTGAAAAGGTAGAACATATTAAAAGCAATTTGCGTTTGAACTTTCTGTTGCTGCTGCCTTCGGGTGGCGTTTCTACCGCGCAGTGCTACCGCCTTTACGACAGCTTGCCCCAAACCGCACGCCTAAGCCAACCCGCCACGGACGCGCTTTTAAACGGCGATGTGGAAGAGCTTGGGCGCAATATGTTCAACGACCTGTACGCGCCTGCGTCAAAATTGAACGGCGGGGTACAAACCGCCTTTGAAGAGCTTGAAAGTTTTTCGCCTTCGGGCGTGAATATGACGGGTTCGGGAAGCGGAGTATTTGCGCTTTTCGACAGCGCCGAAATGTGCGCCTACGCAAAAAGCCGTTATACGGGCAAGTGCAGGTGTATTCAATTAAGGAGTTTGGTATGGCAGAAGAAAGATTGATTGACGACGACAAGGACAGAAAGTATAAAATTGTTAAGAACGCCGACGGCGAGGACGAACTTGTTATAGACGATACCCAGGGCGGAGAAGAGCCTGCGGAGGAGCTCGGTTTCGAAGTGCCCGAACTCGATTCGGATGACGAGGAAGCGGCTATTATGACACCCGAGCAGCTTGCCGCGCGCGCAAAGATGCGCGAGGAAGAAGAAGCCGTACGGCAAGAAAAACTTAGTAAAATCGCCGAACACGCTGCCTCTCTTTTGGCTGAAAAGAAGTACGAGGACGCAAGTTACGTTTTGGCACAGGCCGACGAGCTTGGCGGCAACGGCGAAATTTACGCTTTGAAACTTCGCACGGTTACGCTTGACTTTACGCATTTTACAAATGTGGAAGAGGGCGCGGAAGTTGTAAACGGCGTTAAAAAGTTTACCCCGAAGGAAAGGGTTGAAGAGCTTGCGCCCGTTCTTCCGTCGTTGAAGGCAAAGGCGGAAGAGTTAAAAAAGGAAGTTGCCGCGCTTGATTCCGAAAACGAAGAGAAGAAGAGCGAAAGGCGGGTTGTGTTCAAACGCAAGCGCAACAATTCGGTAATTTGCTTTGCTTTAACCGTAGTACCGCTTATAATATTTGCAGCGCTTGCAATTTACTACGGTACCAATCTTACGGCGGTCAAGGGCGGGGCGAACATTCCCCTGTTTATAGCCTTCGTTTCGATTGCGGGCGTGATGTTTATCGCAACCGTAATCACGGCGAAGTTCCTTTGGAAGAACGTAAACAATCTTAAATTAAATGAAAAAAATTCCGCAACAAAACTCGGGCGCGAGCTTGAAGAAAAAAAGGCAGAGCTTAACTTTGTGGAAAGCATTTCGGAGATTTTTGTAAAGAATGATATATCTTGATAACGCGGCGTCAACAAGACTTGACGATGAAGTTTTAACGGCAATGATGCCCTATTTAAAAGAGAATTACGGCAACGCGCAGTCCCAGCATGCGGCGGGGCGGGCGAGCGCCAATGCGGTTATGTCCGCACGCGACAAAATAGCTTCGCTTGCAGGCTGTAAGCCCGAAGAGGTGTTCTTCGTTTCGGGCGGAACGGAGGCGGGCAATACCGCGCTTAAAGGCGTGTGCGCACTACATAAAAAGGGCCACCTTGTCCTTTCTTCGATAGAACACGCTTCCCTTTCGGAAAGCGCTTTGGATATGCAAAAGCTGGGGTTTGAAGTAACCTTCGTCCAGCCCGAAAGCGACGGCGCAGTGCGTGCCGAAAATATTGCAAAGGCAATGCGTGAAGACACCATTTTCTGTGCGGTAATGGCGGCTAACAACGAAACGGGCGTAATTCAGCCCGTTGAAGAGATAGGCAAAATTTGCCGCGAGAGGGGGGTTTTCTTCTACTCGGACTGCGTGCAAACGGCGGCTTATTTGCCCTTGCCCGTGGGTTTTGCCGACGGTATGGGATTTTCCTCGCACAAGTTTTACGGCCCCAAGGGTTCGGGTGCGCTCATTTTAAGAAACAGAAACAACGTTTTACGTCTTATCTCGGGCGGCATGCAGGAGATGGGCTTCCGCGGCGGTACTGTGAACACGGCGGGCATCGTGGGCACTGCGGCGGCTTACGAAAGGGCTTGCACCTCGCGCGAAACCGTGAACGCATACGTCAAAGGCTTGCGCGATAAGTTTATTAACCGTGTTTTAACCGAAATCGCGGGTACGCGCTTGAACGGTTCTTTGGAAAAAATGCTTCCGTCCATTGCAAATATTTCTTTCGACGGGTGCGACGGTGAAAATATTTTGTTCCTTTTGGACTTGAAGGGCGTTTGCGTTTCAACGGGCGCGGCGTGCGCTGCGGGTGCGGTTTCGCCTTCGGATACGCTTACTTCCATGGGGTGCGGAATAAAAGAGGCAAAATCCGCAGTAAGATTTTCTTTCGGCAAGCACAACACCGAAGAAGAGGTTGATGTAGCCTTCGAAGCCTTGAAATTTGCCGTAGAAAAGATAAGAAATAACTAAAAATAAGGTCGAAAA
>JAIDQV010000025.1:10840-17011 GCA_029062045.1 Clostridia bacterium | reverse complement strand
GAAAAGAGTTATAACGCGGACGATTTAAAAATTTTAGAGGGGTTGGAAGCGGTGCGCGTGCGCCCCGGTATGTATATAGGGTCGACGGGCATTAAGGGCTTGCACCACATCCTTTGGGAGATAGTGGACAACTCTATCGACGAGGCGGCGAACGGATACGCAAACGAAATAACCGTAATACTTCACAAGGATGGTTCGGCCTCGGTACGCGACAATGGCAGAGGTATGCCTACGGACGTAAACTCTAAAGTTAAGATGAGCGGCGTTGAAATTATATTCACCAAACTCCACGCAGGCGGCAAGTTCGATACGGGTAACTACGCTTTTTCGGGCGGGCTTCACGGCGTGGGCGCTTCGGTTACCAACGCGCTTTCGGAATGGCTTCACGTTGAGGTGTACCGCGGAAACAAATTCGTTATGGACTTTAAGTCCACTTACGATAAAGAGGCGAAGAAGTGGCGCTGCGGTCAGCCTGTTGCACCTCTAAAAAACACGGGCGAAAAGACAAAAGAGAAGGGCACCTTCGTACAGTTTAAGCCCGATAAAGAAGTTTTCGAGACGGTGGAATGGAATTACGACACCGTAGCGACAAGGCTTAAAGAGCTTGCATTTTTGAACAAGGGCGTTCAGATAAATTTAATTGACGAGCGCGAGCTTTACGCCTTTGAAGAGGGCGAAGACGACGAGGGCAACGTAACCAACGTTAAAGTTAAACTTCCCGAACGCGAGCCCGTAACTTTTAAGTACGACGGCGGACTTGTGGACTTCGTCAAACATATGAACGAAGATAAAACCGTACTCTATCCCGAACCACTTTATTACAGCGCAATTAAAGACATACAGGTGAAGGGCGCGCCTGCGGGCAAGATAAAGATAGAGTTTGCATTGGCGCACACTAAAGACGATACCGAGAGTTTGTTTTCCTTCGTAAACAATATTTCCACCGTTGAGGGGGGCTACCACGAAACGGGCTTCCACAACGGACTTTTGAAAGCTATCAACGATTTTGCAAAATCCAACGGCGTATTAAAGGCGAAGGATTCGCCCTTCGTTGCAGACGATATAAAGGAAGGCTTGACCGCAGTTTTAACCGTGAAGATGCAGAACGTGGAATTCGAGGGGCAGACCAAGACCAAGCTCGGCAACCCCGAAGTAAAAGCACCCGTAGAGCAGACGGTAATAGAGGGCTTGCAGAAGCTAGTTGAAGTGCGCGGCAACAAAGCCGTGTTCGACAAGATTGCGCAGAAGGCTAAGTTTGCGGCGGACGACAGAATTAAACACCGCGCCGAACGCGACGTTGCAAAAGCCGCATCCGAAAACGACGGACTTAACCTTGTGGGTAAATTAGCTTCTTGCTCGGGAAGAAACCCCGACATGAACGAGCTGTTTATCGTTGAGGGCGATTCGGCAGGCGGCACTGCAAAGCAGGCTAGGGTTAGGCAGTTCCAATCCATTTTGCCCCTTCGCGGCAAGCCGTTGAACGTTCAGAAAAAGACTGCGTTGCAGGCTTTGCAGAATGAAGAAATTAAGACTTTGATTTCCGCGATAGGGGCGGGGTTTAACCGTTCTTTCGACGTGGAAAAAACAAAATATAAAAAGGTAATTATTTTATCGGATGCAGACCAGGACGGTATGCATATCCGTTGCATTTTGCTTACCTTCTTTTTCAAGTACATGCGCGACTTGGTAAACGCGGGCTACGTCTATATAGGCATGCCGCCCCTTTACAAGGTGTACAAGGGCGACACGGTGGAGTACGCTTACGACGACGCTGAGCTTGACGAAAAGATTAAAAAGGTTGGCAAGGGGTACAAACTTCAACGCTATAAAGGCTTGGGCGAAATGTCCGCCGACCAGCTTTGGGATACGACCATGAACCCCGACACGCGCAACTTAATTCAAGTTACAATAGAGAACGCCGCGCAGGCCGCCGACGTCATCGATATGCTGATGGGCGACAAGGTTGAGGGCAGAAAGGAATTCCTAAACAAGAACGCCAACTTCAACAAGGTTGACGGATTTATAGAGAAAGTGAACATTAAAAACGAAAATACGGCGGAGGTGGTTGACTGATGGCTAAGAAAGATTTTCAGACTTCCATTCCGCAGGGAAACGTTTATATTCAGAGCATTGAAGAGGTTATGCCCGGCTCGATGTTGCCGTATGCGGAATTCGTTATTTTGGACAGAGCTTTGCCCCGCGTAGAGGACGGCTTGAAGCCCGTTCAAAGAAGAATTTTGTACACTATGTACGAAATGGGTTTGACACCCGACAAGCCGCACAAGAAGTCGGCGCGTATAGTCGGTGATTGTATGGGTAAATATCACCCGCACGGCGACAGCTCGGTTTACGACGCGATGGTAAGAATGGCCCAGCCCTTCAATATGCGTATGACGCTTGTCAACGGGCACGGTAACTTCGGCTCGGTCGACGGCGACCCTGCCGCGGCTATGAGGTACACCGAAGCAAGGCTTGAACCCCTTGCAATGGAACTACTAAAAGACCTTGAAAAGGAAACGGTGCCTTTTTCCTTCAATTTCGACGACAGCTTGTTAGAGCCCGACCTTTTACCCGGGCATTACCCCAATTTGCTTGTGAACGGCGCGAACGGTATCGCCGTGGGACTTGCGACGAACATTCCCACGCACAATTTGGGCGAGGTTATAGAGGGGTGCTGTGCGTATATAGATAAGCCGTCAATTTCGTTAAACGAAATGATGAAGATTATTCCCGGACCCGACTTTTCGACGGGTGGATACATCATTGCGAACGAGCTGAAACAGGCGTACGAGACGGGCAAGGGCAAGATAGTTTTGCGCGCCAAATACGCGGTTGAGCAGGGTGATTACGGCAAGAAACTTATAGTTATAAGCGAGCTTCCGTACCAGACCAACAAAGCCGACCTTCTTCGCAAAATTATGCTTTTGAAAGAGGACAAGAAGGAACTTCTTTCGGGCATAACCGACATTGTGGACGAAAGCGACAGGACGGGTATGCGCGCCGTTATCGCCGTGAAGAAGGAAGCCGACGTCGACGCGATACTTAAAGTGCTGTTTAAATATACCGATTTGGAATGTACCTTCGGTATCAATATGGTCGCCATCGCGGGCGGCAAACCCAAGCAGTTGGGACTTTTGGAAATTATAAGGCACTACGTTAATTATCAGCGCCAGGTTGTGGTAAGGCGTTGCAAGTACGAGCTGAAAGAGGCAGAGGCGCGTTGCCATATCTTAGAGGGGCTTATAATCGGCGTTCACAACGTGGACGAAGTTGTTAAGATTATTAAGACTTCCGAGAACACGGGCGACGCAAGGCAAAAGCTGATGGCAAGGTTCTCTCTTTCGGAAAAGCAGGCGCAGGCTATTTTGGATTTAAGGCTTGCCCGCCTTGCAAAACTCGAAGTTACAAAGCTGGAAGCCGAACACGCCGAACTTGTAAAGAAAATTGCCGAGCTTAAACGCATACTCGAAAACAAGGATTTGCAGTGGCAAATAGTAAAGAAAGAGATGCGCGAAATCAAGGCTAAGTACAAGAGCGACAGGCGCACTCAGATTTTTGAAAGCATAGAGCAAATTCCCGTGCGCCGCGCGGACGTTAAAGTGTTTATACCCAACTGGACGGTTGCGATAACTGGCGCGGACAATCTCAAACTTATGATACGGGAAGAGTTCGACAGCCACTATAAAAAGAAGCTGAATGCAACTTCAAACCTCAACGTTGTGTTTAAACAGATTGTACACTGCACGAATGAGGACATTGTTTACTGCTTCACAAACCTTGGCAACTGCGTCAAAATAGATTTGAACGAGACCGAGCCCATAGATTACAGGGCGGCGGGCGTGAAGATGGAAAGCATTTGCGACGGCGCCGTAAAGGGCGAGTATCCCGTTGCGCTGTTTGCGGTGAAGGGTACGCCCGAAGGCGAGTTGATGTTCTTTACCAAGCAGGGCGCAGTAAAACGTACCGAGTTTGCCGAATTCGAGGTCGGCAGAAAAATTACGCAAGCCTTTAAATTAAAGGGCGGGGACGAGGTTTTAACCGTAGAAAAGTACGATGACGACGAGTTCTCGACTATGCTTTTCGTAACTAAAAAGGCAATGTGTTTGAGCGCGGCGAAGGACGACGTGCCCGTCCAGGGTAAGACTGCGGGCGGCGTAAAGGGCGTAGGACTTAACACGGGTGACGAGGTTATATTCGCAACCCAGCAAAACGGCGAGGGCGAGATTATCATAGTTACCACTTTGGGCGGCGTAAAACGCGTTATTTCTTCACTGTTCGAAACCTACAACCGCGGTGCAAAGGGCGTTATGATTGCCGACATAAAGGGCAAGGGCGAAGTGCTTTTTGCAAACTACGTTACAATGCCTTACAACCTTGCGTTCTACACGGCGCAGAGGGTTATGTACGAAGTGGATACCGAGGACATCGCTATCGAAAGCAGGGTGTTCCGCGGCAAGCCCATTAAAGGAATTGAAAATATTTCAAAAGTAGTCGCTATGAAGTATAAGTCCGAATACGACGGCGGCGCGGTACAGATTAAGTTCTGAAATTAGTGTTAATAATTTTACCGTACGGAGAAAGCAATGAAGAAGAGCAAAGAGGTGTTTCGGCAAGAACGCGAAAAAGTGAAGGCGAAAGCCCAAAAACTAGGACCTGTAAAACTTGTAATATTAGCGATACTTGCGGTAGGTACGGTTTGCTCGTTCGTGTTTTACGACTATATCTTCGGTGCGGGCACGGTGTTTACCGCGAACTACGGGTCAAACTTTTTGAACGGCTTGATGGGGGCTGTCCCGAAGATAATACGGTGCGCGCAAATTATAACCATAACCGCGATAATAACCACGTTTGTTCTGTTTGTGATATCCCGCCTGTTTACCAAGTCGCAACGCAGTATTACCGTTTCAAGACTGTGCTGTAACCTAATAAAATGGGTGGTGGCGATAATACTCGTAATCGTCGTTTTGGCGGTGTGGGGAGTGGACACCACGGCGCTTATAACGGGTGCAGGCGTTATAACTTTGGTAGTAGGTCTCGGTATGCAAAGCCTTATTGCCGACGTTATTGCGGGGCTGTTCATTGTGTTTGAAAACGAGTTTAATATCGGCGATATAATCACCGTGGACGATTTCCGCGGGGAAGTAATTGAAATGGGTATCCGCACCACTAAGTTGAAGGCGGAAGGGAATATCAAAATTTTCAACAACAGCGATTTGAGGAAGATTTTGAACCAAACGGTTGAACCGTCCGTTGCAAAGGCTTACGTCGATATAGAATACAGCGCCGACCTCGGCAGGGTGGAAGAAATTATCGCCCGCTGCCTGCCGGAAATTAAAATCGAAGGCGTGATTGGCGGCGTAGAATACAACGGCGTAAACACTTTGGGCGCTTCGGGCGTGCAACTGTATTTTTCGGCACAGTGTAAAGAAAGCGATAAATTTTCGGTACAGCGCGCGCTGAACGGCGAACTTAAAAATATGTTCGATAAAAACGGTATCAATATTCCGTTCAACCAAATTGTGGTACACAACGGAGATTGAATTTAATAAAAATAAAGCGGGGGCGCGTTTAGCACCCCCGCTTTTGGTTTGGGTGATTAAGATTTTTTTATTGTGCCATTTTTGCAGTAAATTGTGTAGTCGCCAGTGGAACTATTCCAGTAGTTGCTTTTTGTAATTGCGTTCCATTGTACAACCTTGCCTTCAAAAGTTATGCTTGTAAGAGAAGAGCAATGCCCGAACGTAGCCTCACGGATTTCAGTAACGCTGTCGGGTATGGTTATGCTTGTAAGGGAAGAGCAACCGTAGAATGCATAATTACCGATAGAGGTAACGCCGCTGGGAATGATTATGCTTGTAAGAGAAGAGCAATATTGGAACGCATAATTACCGATAGAGGTAACGCCGCTGGGAATTGTTATGCTTGTAAGGAAATTGCAATTATAGAACGCATAATTACTGATAGAAGTAACGCCGTTGGGAATTATACTATTTTTGCAACCGAGTATAAGTGTTGCTCCGTTTTTTGATAATAGACAATTACCTATACTCTTGTAGTTAGGGTTTTTTTCGGCAACTGTTATGCTTGCAATTGAAGTGCATTCGTAGAACGCATCTTTACCGATAGAAGTAACATTGCTGGGAATGTTTATGCTTGTAAGGGAATTGCAAT
>JAIDQV010000025.1:0-10740 GCA_029062045.1 Clostridia bacterium | reverse complement strand
AGTGCATTCGTAGAACGCATCTTTACCGATAGAAGTAACATTGCTGGGAATGTTTATGCTTGTAAGGGAATTGCAATTGGCGAACGCATCATTACCGATAGAATTAACACTGTTGGGAATGGTTACGCTTGTAAGGGAATTGCAATTATAGAACGCATATTCACCGATAGAAGTAACGCCGGTGCCTATTGTTATGCTTGTAAGAGATTTGCAATTATAGAACGCATATTCACCGATAGAAGTTACTCTGTTAGGAATAATTATGCTTGTAAGAGAAGAGCAAAATCTGAACGCATCTTTACCGATAGAAGTAACATTGCTGGGAATGTTTATGCTTGTAAGGGAATTGCAATAGTCGAACGCATACTCACCGATAGAAGTAACGCCGTTGCCTATTGTTATGTTTGTCAGTGCAGTGCAACTCGAGAACGCATACTCACCGATAGAAGTTACTCTGTTAGGAATAGTTATGCTTGTAAGAGAAGAGCAATGGTAGAACGCATCATCACCGATAGAAGTAACGCTATCGGGGATAGCTATGCTTGTAAGCGATTTGCAATTGTAGAACGCACCATAACCGATAGAAGTGACGCTGTCGGGTATGGTTATGCTTTTGAGGGAAGAGCAATCGTAGAATGCCCGATGACCGATAGAAGTAACAGGAAGCTTTTTATAAATTGAAGGAATAACAACCTCGTTTCCTTCCGTTCCGATACCCGTAACCGAATAGCTTGCTTTATTAGAATTTAAAGTGTATTTAAGTTCCGGTTCAATTTTTCCGCAAATGCAAACACCATCGGTGTAGACGTGGTTGCTGTACTGGTTTTTATCACAGCCCGAACAAGTTTGATAGTGTCTGTCGCTGCCTTCGGTGTAGGTATCAGACCAAGTATGATGATGTTCGTATCCGCAAGTGCATATGCCGTCAGTATAATTGTGTTGATCGTACTGTTTTTTGTCGCAACCTGAACAAGTTTGGTAATGCCTATCGCCGTCCTCGGTGTAGGTTTGAGACCAAGCGTGTATGGTATGTGGTTCATTTTTGCCACAAACACAAAAGCCGTTTGTATAGGTGTGATTAGAGTAATTCTTTTCATCGCAACCTGAACAAGTTTGGTAGTGCGTGGCACCGTCCTCGGTGAAGGTTCGAGACCAAGCGTGGATGTGAGAAGTGGGCGGGTTGTCGTCATTAGAGTTGTTTTCGCCGTTGGAAGTGTTGCAGGCGGTTAAGCCGAGTGCGCAGGTTAGGGTTGCAAGCATTGCAAGTAGAGTGATGAGTAGTTTCTTTTTCATTTTGTCCTCCGAAAAGCGGGCAAAAAATAAAGGCGGCATTAAGAGCCGCCCGCATAAAGTACCCTTAATGTCGCCAAACAAACTTTTCTGATTTTTAAAAATAAAATAAATTTCAATTTTGCATATACAGAAAAAGGATACAACTATGCCTGTTAGTCCTATATGCAAATTTATGAAATTAATTCATTATTAAGTTTGTTTGGCACTGAAAATATAGCACATTTTACGGTGCATTGTCAAGGGAAAGATTAAAATACAATAAATGAGCCCGCAAGCATTTGCTTGCGGGCTCATATTTTTGAGTATTAATTTGTGGTTTTACACATCTGTGTGTTTATTCTTTTTGGATTGTTTGGGTTCTTCCGCGGGTTTTGTCTTAGCGCCTTCCGCGTTTTCGGGTGCGATAAGTTTAGGCATCTTCAAGCCCGCCATTCCGTACAAATCGTCGAGCGGGGGCAAAGATTTAAGCATTCCCGAAAGGAAGTTTGCGGTTGCCGTTTTGCCCTCGGCGTTCTGTCCGCCGTCCCAAACGGTAACTTTGTCAATCTTGATATTCTTGATAGCTTCAACCTGGGTTGCAACAAGCTCTTCGAGTTTATCGGCTATCATAAGACGAACTGCTTCGTCCGCAGTGCCTGCGGCTTTAACCAGTTTTTCCATACCTTCGGCTTGTTTCGTCAAGGTTTGCAATAAGCCGCGCGCTTCCGCTTCCATTCTTG
Source organism: Clostridia bacterium (assembly GCA_029062045.1). Lineage (GTDB taxonomy): Bacteria > Bacillota > Clostridia > Christensenellales > Borkfalkiaceae > Coproplasma. Next base: position 8,728 of record JAIDQV010000025.1, on the reverse strand, counting down.
CATAGATAGCGTCCGCTTCACCTTTTGCACGGCGGCGGATGTTTTCCGCTTCCGCGTCCGCTTCGATTTCTATCTTTCTCTTTTCGATTTCGGATGCAACGATGACGTCGGCTTCCTGGGTTGCTTTTTCACGCGAAGCACGCGCAATTTCCGCCGCCTGTTCTGCCGCATAGCTTTCTTCTTTCGCCTTTGCCGCCTGTACGTTTTCCGCCGTAACCGCAAGTTTCATTGCTTCCGCTTCACGCTGACGGAGGGTTGCCTTGGACTGGGCTATGTCGGCTTTCGCTTTGTTTTCGCCCTCGATTGCACGGCTTTCTGCTTCGGCTACGCTTATACGCTGTTCCATCTGCGCTTTCGCTTCACCAATAGAACCTTTTTTGTTCTCTTCCGCAACGGAAATTTTTGCGTCGTTTATAGCTTTTGCCGCAGCCTCTTTACCGAGCGCAGCTATGTATCCCGATTCATCTGAAATATCCGTCATATTAACGTTGATTAATTTAAGACCTAACTTTTTAAGTTCGCCCTCAACGTTTCTTGAAATAGCTTCAAGGAACTTGTCGCGGTCGGTGTTGATTTCTTCGATGTCCATGGTTGCGATAACAAGACGGAGCTGACCGAAGATTACGTCCTTTGCAAGTTCGGAAATTTGTTTAAGCTGTAATCCGAGAAGTCTTTCCGCCGCGTTCTGCATAATTGCGGGGTCGGTTGAAATACCTACCGTGAATACCGAGGGAACGTCGATACGGATATTCTGTTTTGACAGCGCGTTTTTGAGGTCAACCGAAATGGAAAGGGGGGTTAAATCCAAGAAGGTATAGGACTGGAAGAAAGGAACAACGAGAGCCGCGCCGCCGTGGATACACTTTGCGCTTCTGCCGGTGCCGTCCTTGTTCTTTGAAATTTTACCGTATATAACCATTACTTTGTCTGAAGGGCATTTTTTGTACCTTGCAATACATACGAGAAGAAGCATTAAAAGCACAAGTACTACAACTATGCCTACAACAATGCCTATCGTTGCGCCGGTACCCATATCCAACAATTTGTTCATTTTTGTTTCTCCTTTAAAATTATTTTAACCTTCAACGGTTTTATCCGCTTCTAGATTGTCTATTTTTTCGCTAATTCTTGCAACTACCATACATTCGTTTTCGGTTGCAATTATTTCTACTGCATCGTCTACCGAAAGTCTTTCGCCGTCGGTGATTGCGTCAAGTTCCATAAACTTGCCCTGCGCGTTCATGGTAATTTTGCCCCGCCCCGAACGCTTTTCGGGAATGGAAACGTAAACGCTTGCGCGCTTGCCCACAAGTTTGTCGGGTTGGAAGGTTCCGCTTGACTGCATTTTATAAATAAACCGCAGCAACAGTACCACCACCGCAAACGCCGCCGAGCCCGCAACAAAGGCAACTATCGACGAAACCCATTGAAGGTTATCCGCAATCAGTGTGCAGGTAAGAAGCCCCGCCCAGCTGCCGACCGCAAAGAAAGCGGTAAGGCTTTTCACACTGAAAATGGAAACGCCCGAATCGGTGTCAACGTCGATATCGCCGTCGCCGTCCAAATCAACGTCGCCGCCGAACGAAGTAAAACACAGAAGTACTATCTGTATAATTAAAAATACGGTCGCAATTATGCCTAGCCAGAAATAAATCTGCTCTAACACGCTAAGACCCGAATACCATTCAACCATACCGTAAACCTCCTACAATTATTATATAAACCGTGCTGTCGGCTGTAAAACACAAAATCGATAAATTTTTATCGAATTATTTTGAGCCGCATTTTTCGCAACGCAATAATTATAACATACTAATATATAATAGTCAACGGTAGCGCAAAATCTTACCTTTACCAAAAATTTGAAGGAAGAGGTGCGGGAATGTATATATGAATATATGCAAAGCTGTAAAAGTGCGTAGATGTGCAATCGTTGATTAATCAACATTTTGTTTGACAGGGCGGCGGCAAGCTGTTATAATTGGCTGTATGGAAAATATTTCTGAAATAGTTGCACGACAACGGGAATACTTTGAAAGCGGAAAAACTTTAAACGTGAAAGAACGCAAACGCAGTCTTGTAGCGCTTTATAACGCTATTAAAGCAAACCTGCCCGCCTTGCACGAAGGATTAAAAAAGGACTTGGGCAAGAGCGATACCGAAAGCTATATGTGTGAAACGGGGTTTGCTTTAAGCGAACTATCCTATATGATTAAACACATAAATAAGTTTGCTAAGCCCCAAAAGGTTAAAACGCCGCTTGCGCAGGCAATTTCAAAAAGCTACCGCTTGCCGTCGCCTTACGGAACGGTGCTTATTATGAACCCGTGGAACTACCCAGTACTTCTGTCAATCGACCCGCTTGTCGCCGCGGTTGCCGCAGGCAATACGGTTGTGCTGAAATTAAGCGAGTATTCGCCCAACACTAACGAGGCGATTAAAAAGGTTATCAGTTCCGTCTTTCCGCCCGAACACGTTGCTGTTTTGTTCGGCGGCTTGCAGGTAAATACCGAGCTTATGCAGACCGGGTTTGATTACATTTTCTTTACGGGCAGTAAGATGGTGGGCAAGTTAGTTTACCAAAGCGCGGCACAGCGGCTTACGCCCGTAACGTTGGAACTCGGCGGGAAAAGCCCTTGCATAGTGGACGAAAGTGCGAATATCCGTCTTGCGGCAAAGCGCATTGTTTTCGGCAAGTTTTTAAACCTTGGTCAAACCTGCGTCGCGCCCGATTATATCTTCTGTGCAGAGAAAATTCACGACGAGCTTGTTGCGGAAATTAAAAAGCAAATTAAAACTCAGTTCGGCGAAAACCCGCTTGAAAACCCCGCTTACGGCAAGATTATAAACGAAAAGCATTACGTGCGCATATGCGGACTTATCGACGAAAACAAAGTCGTTTACGGCGGCAAGAAAGACCAAGAAAGACTTAAAATAGAGCCCACGGTTTTGGACGGTGTAACTTACGATGACGCCGTTATGCAGGAAGAAATTTTCGGACCCGTTTTGCCCGTGCTTACATACAGAGAAGAGGGCGAAGTTATAAAGTATATTAAAGAAAATGACGCGCCGCTTGCCTTGTATATTTTCTCTTCGGACAAACAGCGCATTAAAAAATTCACTACCGGGATAGGCTTCGGGGGCGGCTGCGTGAACGACGTTATTATTCATCTTGCAACGCCGTACATGCCCTTCGGCGGGTTCGGCGCAAGCGGAATCGGCGGGTATCACGGCAAAGCAAGTTTTGATACTTTCACGCACTACAAAAGCATAGTAAACAAGTCCACCGCGATAGATTTGCCTATGCGCTATCAGCCATATAAAAAATCAAACGAAAAACTTATTAAAAAGTTTTTGCATTAATCAAAGGAGAAATATTATGTCAGAAAAAACAAAGAAATTCCCGCGTTGGGCAAGGATATTGTGTATAGTGCTTGCCGTTATAATCGCATTGTGTGCGGCATTTACGGCTACGCTGTTCGGCGTGTGGGGCAACGAAATTTATACGGTTTCCAGCTTCACGCACTTGCGCGACAGAAACGATGAAAACGACGAAGGCTCGGTTTACAGCATGCACGTTAAAGGCGGGTTCTATTTAGATAAATTCCGTGAACAGGGCGGTGCGTCGAGCGATTCCGAACTTATTGGGTTCATTACCCAGAATATCACTAAGGGCTTAATTGACGTAAGCATCGGTGAATCCGACGTCAACTGTTCGGCGTTTACGGCAAAGACGCCGTCAAACGATATTCTGTTTGCGCGCAATTACGACTTCGATAAAACCAACGTCTGTATGACCATTTGCGATAACCCCGGCAAAGGCAGGTACAAGTCGTTTTCAACGGTTGACTTGAATTACGTCGGTATGGATACCGAAACCGACGTTAGCGGGCTTATGAATAAAATTACCTGCATAGCCGCCGCATACGCGCCCCTTGACGGTATTAACGAAAAGGGTTTAAGCTGTGCGATATTTATGTCTTATCAGGGTGAAGATTACTCTCTTAACGGAAGCGGAACGGTTGCAACCGACCAAAAAGTCGAAGGCAAAGACAACTTCACTTCAACGACTATGCAAAGAATGATACTCGACTATTGCGCAACCGTTGACGAGGCGGTTGAACTTATAAAAAGTTATAATTTGCACGATTCGGCAAAGTCGTCTTTCCACTATATGATAGCGGACGCTACGGGCAAAAGCGCGATACTTGAATGGCTTCCCGAAGAGAACGCAACGGATAAGACTGACAACGACGGTTCGGCGCGCGTGCTTAAAGTAACTTACAATACCGATAATATGTACAATGGATTGAGGGGCGCAACCGACTTCAATTATCAGTGGATAACCAACTTTATCGTAAAAGACTACGAGAGCTATTACGAAAGTGAAGAAGATATGTTCGGTTGGGACAGGTATAAGCACATTTACAGCCGTTTAAATGCAACGGGCGGTGTGGTGGCAAATGAGGACGCAGCTATGGAAATTCTTTCGGAAGTGAGCAGAAGACCGTACGGCGGAGTAACCGTACACAGCGTTGTTTTCAACCTCACCAAAAAGACCGTGGTTTGGGTTGCGAACGAGAATTACGACGACGCAACTGCTATTTACGAGTATTCGTTTGAAACGGGCAAGTTGACTTCCCGCGCTTAAATTAAATAAAAAGGACACAGTTTGCACTGTGTCCTTTTTTTTATATTCTTTTACGGTAAAATTCCGCATTTATTCAAAATTTGAGTTGAGGTTAAATTATCGACGTCATACGCAAGTTCGTCAAGCCGAAACGGCAATATAGCGCCGTTGCTTAATTTTATCAGCTTATAGTTTGTCTGCAATCTTTCAGAATTATCAATGACGGAAGCTCTGACGGGAAGCCGTTCTATTTGCTCGGCGTTTGCAATTAAATTTTCCAGGGTTGCGAACTTTTCAAGCAATAAAGCCGCCGTTTTAGGGCCTATCATGTCAGCGCCCTTTATGTTGTCCGAAGTGTCCCCGACCAAAGATTTAAAGTCGGCGTATTGCGAAGGCGATATTCCGTAACGCTTGAATATGTAATCAGGTGTGCAAATTTCAGACTTAACACCGCGGTACCGAAGTACTGAAATATTGTCGGTTATCAGTTGAAAATAATCGCTGTCAAAAGACGATATTACTATTTGCGTGTCCTTGCCGTAAGTCAAAGCGTAACCGGCTATCCAATCGTCGGTTTCGCATACCGTCGTTTCCGCACGCTTGATATTTAGGCAATCAAGGGCGGCGTATATATCGGGTAATTGCGTAAACGGGCAATCTTGTTCGGGCACTTGACTGTAATCGGTTCGGTTGGCTTTGTAATCCGAATTTAGGGCAACGCGTTCGTTCTCATGCTCGCCGTCGAACAGTACCGCAACGTGTGTCGGGTTCGTCATACGGATTATTTTCAATAACGCCCCTATAAAGCCTATCGTGCCGTGAATGGCTTTGCCGTTTCTGTTGAATATCCGTGCGGGCATTCCGAAAAACATTTGAAAAAGCAAATTGCTACCGTCAACTAAAAGCAGCTTGTTCATATATATATTTTATCATAAATAAAACATAAAAGCAAGGAATGTGGTTCCTTGCTTTCTGTCTTAAAGTTATTTTTAGTTTACTGACCCATAATAGCTGAAAATCCGCCTAACGCCAATACTATTCCAATCACAATAGCGCCTAAAATAACACCGATAATGGCAACGCAGAAATAGCTTCTTGCAAAGCTGCGCCTGTTAATGTTGCTGCTGCTTAAAGCGCATACAATCAAAGCAATAAATCCGATGAGGGGAATTGCAAATAAAATCTGATAACCGAAGTAGGACCAAGCACCCATAGGGCGGTATTTGTAAGGTAACCTGCTTATTTCGTCTTTCTCGTAACTGTTCATATTTCTCTCCTTTATATTTATATCTGTTTTTATTGTATCACCGTTTGAAATCTTATGTCAATTATAGCCGCGCAAAAATATATATTTTTATAAATTTTTGTCTGGTAAATCTTTACTTTTAAGATTACTTAATGCTTCGGCATTGTTTGATATTATCATACCGACAGTTTGACAGCTGTGCATTGCCGAACAGTCGCCGCAGGTTTCTAAAGTTTTGCCGAGCGCACATTGTCTTATCGGGCAAAGGCTATCGCAAAAAGGTGTTTTAACTCCGTCCGCGCGGCAACCGTCGCAGTTTATCATTTCGGGTGTAATGTTTACTCCGTTCATCTCTGACCAAAGTTTCGCAACCTTTTCGCGTAAAGCATTATCGTTATTGAGCGTAGCTGTTCGCGCATCGCATTTTTCGCAATCGAGTCCGCAATATGCTATAAGTTTTTTAATCATTTTAGCCTCGGTTAAATTACTATTATATAAAGATTTTATCATAACAGTATAATAAAAGCAAGCATCAAATTTAAAACTTCGCACAAGCGAGGTGGGGTCGCTTCCTAATACGGAACACTAAAAAGGACACAGTTTAATCTGTGTCCTTTTTAGTGGTGACACGTTGTCAGTCTTATCCGAATGAGGTAATCTGTTTTTCTAGAAGTTATATTACAAAACTTTCGTTATCTTGTAAAACCACTACGTTTCCAGAAATCATTTCATTTAACAATTCGGGTGCTTCGCTGTGGATTGGGATAATAGTTTTAGCGTTCGTTATTTTACAAACTTCACGTATTTCATCAATACTTGCGTGTCCGCTTGTATGTAAACTTACAATTCGGCAACCGCGATTTAAAGCACAATTTACAAAATTATATTTATACTCGTTAAAAGCGGGGTGTTTTTTATCCAAGTAGCCATCCCACATAGAATAAATGAGTATGCTTTCGGGGAATTTCTCAATTAATTTTTGCGTCACGTAGTTCGTTCTGCCTAAAAAGAAAAACCCGCGTTCAGACATAAATTCGTTTAAATTTTCACCGTAAATATAAACCTTTTGTCTGTTAAAATTATAGAATTGTGAGGTGGAATTTTGGGTTACAATTTGCAAAATTTCAGCTTGAAAATCTTCTTCACATACGATGAAAGGTTTTTTATTTTTAATTGCCGCATTGTAGAATTCCGCAATGGTATCAATATTTGTAGAACTGCAAAGTGCAAAAACGTATTTATTTTCACATAAAAGTTCGGCGGCTTTTATCCCGAGTTCGTGTTCGGTTATAACCTTTTCAGTTTTCCGTGAAAGCATAGTGCCTTCGCAAATCAATACCTCTATATTCTGACAGTACTTTTCAAATACGGCGTGCATTTTACAACCTCTTACGCCGTGCATGCGAAAATCGCCCGTATGTAAAATCCGTTTGCCTTCCGCCTCAATTAAAAGCATATATGCGTCAAAAGCTGAATGGTCTATCGTGTAGGGGGTGACTTTTATGTCGCCGAAATAAAGCGGTTTACCAACTTCAAATTCATTAAAAGTTTTTACTCTTTCGGGATTACCTTTATTCAATTTGTTCTTTAAAACGTTTTGAACGACACTGTATATTTGCTTTGCGGTCGCACCCATGTAAATTGGAATTTTAGGCAGTATTCTCTCAAACATGCCAACATGGTCACCGTGATAGTGAGTAATAAGCACGGCGTTGCAATCAGGTTTTCCTAATGTTACACCGTCAATTTCAAGTGTTGTTTGCGCATTGCCGTTGCTTGACGGTAAATTTTCGCCCATGTCTATTATAATTCGTGCCGTCTGCGTTTTGATTTCCGTTACACATCCGCCAATCTGATGCGTTCCGCGATAAACTTTTATTTGCATAATATTTCCCAAATTTCGTCAAGGGACGGTTTTTCGCTTTGCTTGAACCAAGCGACATTATTTGCTTTTATGGCTGAGTTAATATAATCTATGCTATACAAATTGTTTTCGGTAGGCTTTGACGGAGTTTCATAAACAAGTAATTTGGCAGGTTTAATAAGACTTATTGGTTTACTGTAATCAGTTCCGAAAAGTCTATTGATAATATCGATGTGATTTCCATATTGTTCGATAATAATTTGCTCTTGTTCCGCTATAGCCGCAGTATATGTATTTACTTGCTCTATTACTTCTGGAACAAGTCCGCACTTAACATTTACGCGTCTGTCGGCAAAAACTTTTCCTTCAACAAACATAAGCACGCGGGATTTTTTATTAAAAAGCACTAAGTCACATTTTTTACCACAGCTTACTGTGCCGTTTAAATTCACTTCAATATCGAGTACGACCGTGTTATATATCTTATTTCCAAATGTGTAAGAGTAGAGATTGTCCAAAAGCTGTCGTTCTTTATTATCACCTTTCGAGTTTGTGAATTTATTTTCATTTTGTTTTTTAGCTGCTTCATAGGCACTTAACCCTGTTGTAGCGAAATTATATTTTTCGTATGCTTTGTCTCTGGTAAACTTGCCGTTTGAAAACTTATAAAGGCAACCGCCTTTGTAATAGAAGTATAGCTGATTTTTTCTGATAGCAGGAAACACGTTTCCTGAAATAATATCGCGTTCAAGTAAATTATAGAGATATGAATTATTATATAAAGATGATATTTGCTTTTCGTCTAAGCAACGTAAAAAACTCATAATTAATCCTTAAAAATTGTTTTGTTATAAAATCAAAAAAATCAGCCTAACCGAATATCTTTGTGAAATATTCGAATTAGACTGAAATTGGTGACCCGTACGGGAATCGAACCCATGTTACCACCGTGAAAGGGTGATGTCTTAACCGCTTGACCAACGGGCCT
>JAIDQV010000024.1 GCA_029062045.1 Clostridia bacterium | reverse complement strand
CTATAGGCTTGATATCAAACGAAAGACCTGCATCGTTTACGAACTTGCCGCCCTCTACCTTACCTTTAAGGAAGTTCATGGGAGGCTCGCCGATGAAGCCGGCAACGAACAGATTCTTAGGATAGAAGTACAGCTCGAACGGAGTACCTATCTGCTGAACCCAGCCGCCCGACTTCATAACTACTATTCTGTCGGACATGGTCATAGCTTCCGTCTGGTCGTGGGTTACGTAGATGGTTGTTGCGCCGACGGAGCGGTGAATCTGCTTGATTTCCGAACGCATGGTAACACGCTGTTTTGCGTCGAGGTTGGACAAAGGTTCGTCCATAAGGAAGATTGAAACTTTACGGATAAGCGCACGTCCTACGGCGACACGCTGGCACTGACCGCCGGAAAGATTTCTGGGGAATCTTTCAAGATAATCGGTCAAACCCAGAATTTTTGCCGTTGCCTGAACCTTTTCTTCGATAACGTCTGCGTCGATGCCCTCGAGCATAAGACCGAATGCAAGGTTTTCATATACGGTAAGATGAGGATAGAGCGCGTAGGACTGGAATACCATTGCAATTCCCCTTTCGCGCGAGCTCATCTGGTTTGCAAGCTTTCCGTCGATATAGAATTCGCCTGCCGTTATATCCTCCAGTCCGGCTATCATACGGAGCGTGGTGGACTTACCGCAACCGGAGTCGCCTACCAGACAGATAAATTCTCCCTCTTTAATCTCCATATTAAAGTCGTGTACGGCGTGATAACCGTTAGGATAGACTTTGTTTACGTCTTTAAATAATAAAACTGCCATTTTTATTTCCCCTAAATTTTATTTAATGTAAAATTCGTAACTACGAATTACTTTAAGTCCTGAGTTTTGATATTGTCCATATCGTCGTAAGCCTGATTTTCGCCGCACATACCCCAGATGAAGGTGTAGTTGTACGTGCCTACGCCGGTGTGAATTGACCAGCTGGGCGAAATGACCGCCTGCTCGTTGTGCATAATGATATGGCGCGTTTCCTGAGGCGTGCCCATAAGGTGGATAACCGCCTGGTCCTCGGGTACTTCGAAATACATATACACTTCCATTCTTCTTTCGTGCGTGTGCGAAGGAAGCGTGTTCCAGGAACTGCCCACTGCAAGCTCGGTCATACCCATTGCAAGCTGACAGCTTTCGCAAACTGCGTCTACTATAAACTGGTTGATGGTTCTCTTATTCATACCCTCCGCCGTGCCGAGGTGTCTCTGTACGCAGTAGCGTACGCCTTCGGGTACGGGTTTACCCTCTACGGGTTTAATTATTTTAACCGTGGGATAAGTTTTATGAGCGGGCGAAGAGTTGATATAGAACTTAGCGGGGTTTTTGGAATCAACCGAAGTGAACTCCACTTCTTTTGTGCCCATTCCGATATAAATACCCTCTTTGTGTCCCAATTCATACTTCTTGCCGTCAAGCGTAATTACGCCTGCACCGCCGATATTGATTACGCCCATTTCCCTTCTTTCGAGGAAGTATGCGGTTGCAAGCTCCTTGAAAGTGCCGAGGGACAGAGCCTTTTTAACGGGCATTGCGCCGCCTGCTATAATTCTGTCCTGATGAGAATATGTGAGAAGAATGTCGTCCTCCTCAAACAGCTTTTTGATTAAATATTTTTCCCTCAATTCCTTGGTATCATACTTTTTGGAATCATCGGGGTGGTTTGCGTACCTTACGTCAAATTTCATTTTCTTATTTCCTTTTTTTATTTTAAACTTGTTCCCAAATTTTTCTTACGTACTCGGTGCACGGCACGATATTCTCGCCCGTAGTGCCTTCCAGCACCAATATTGCGTTTTTATCGTATGCCTTTATGCGCGTGAGTATTGCGGGATAATCGAAAAGTCCCTTGCCGGGCGGCACCTGCTTTACCTTGCCGTCCTGCATACTATAGTCCTTTAAAT
>JAIDQV010000023.1 GCA_029062045.1 Clostridia bacterium | reverse complement strand
CTTTGCGTATCAGGTCGTTCGTCTTATCGACGTCAAGCATTCTCCACTTCCGCTTTAAAACTTTTCGACATATAGACAACCGTTCCTTCGCCTTGAATGGAATTTACCTTGAATTCATCCATAAAAGTTTGCATAATGGTAAAGCCCATTCCCGAACGCTCATCCGAAGGCGCGGACGTATAGAAAGGCTGTATCGCCTGGTTTATATCTGCGATGCCTTTTCCCTTGTCGCTGACCTTTATATGTAAAGAGTTTTCCTCTATCTCGCACTCGATAGTTACAAGCCCTAAATTGCCCTTGTAGGCGTGAACGGTGCAGTTTGTTACAGCTTCCGATACGGCGGTTTTGACGTCGGATAAATCGGAAAGGCTGGGGTTTAATTCAAGACAGAACGCCGCAACCGCATCGCGCGCAAATGCCTGATTGCGGGGAAGTGAATAGAATTGCAGTTTTAAATAATTTTTCGTCATCTTTTTCGTCCTTTTACTGTGCTTTTGGTATGAGGGAATAAATTCCGCTTAAATTCAATATTTTATCTGCGGCAAAATTCGGATTATCCACGTAAAGAGGAATTGAAAGTTTTGCCGCCTTTTTGTATCTGCCGATTAAAAAGCCTATACCAGTGGAGTCCATAAACGCCACTTCGGATAGGTTAATAACTATTTTTGAAACGTTCAAGTTGTCTTCAATCAATTTGTCGCACTTTGCGCGGGCGGCTTGGGAAGCGCACTCGTCCATTTCACCCGAAAGACTTATGTACAAAATTTTGTTTTTTGTATAGCCCGTTACAACCATTTGTCTTCTCCGTAGTTTTTTTAAAATATTACTATATTTTCGCAGGTGAATTTTGAAACTTTTTGTCGTAATTTGCAAAATGCTGATGAATTAGAAATTCTTAAAAATAGTTGAAATTGCTTTGAAAATTACTTGACAAAATTTTGTTGGTATATTATTATATTTTAGCATTATGCGTTAAGCGTAATTCCATAAAATGCAATTTAGCACACTTCGTTAGAGAGGTCGGCTCATA
>JAIDQV010000022.1 GCA_029062045.1 Clostridia bacterium | reverse complement strand
AACTATGCCTATAAAGCTATAAATTGCACATTTGAAAGGTCCGAACATGGCGACGCCAACCGCAACGGAAATAGACCCGGGCACCGGCAATAGCACAACTTGGAGAAAACTGAAAACAATATAGATTGCGGCAGCCATTCCGCCCATGCCCTCAATATATTCTCTTAATGCGTCAACACTATTGATTTTACCCAGCAGCTCGGTTGCACACAACATAAAGAACACAACGGAAAAAATGTCTATAAATACGAGCGCACATATAGTCAGACGGTAAAATGATACCATTTTTAAAGCATAAAAAAGTATTCCGCCCACCATCAAAAGCCCAAGAATAAGCCCCGAAACAAGCAATAAAATATTGAAGTGCACGGCAATAAATTCTACGTTTTTATACAAAAGTCCGTAAGTTATAAAAAGAAAAGCGGCTGTACTTAAAAGTACAACCGCCAAAATATTTATACAGTGTTTAAAAACTTGCATGCGGTCCATTAATACTATTATATAGTATTTACCGCAATTTTATTATTCGCTTTTCAAATTTTTAACGGCGTCAGTGGCAAGCTTGTCACATATATTGTTATATTCGTTATCAGCGTGTCCCTTCACCTTTATAAAAGTTACCTGGTGGGTTCGGGTCAAATTAAGAAGCTCACGCCACAAGTCTTCATTAAGTACGGGCTTATTGTCGGCTTTTTTAAAGCCGGACTTTTCCCAACCGTAGACCCAACCATTTGCAAATGCATTGACTGTATATGCGGAATCGCTGTAAACTTCCACCTCGCAAGGCTCTTTAAGACATTTTAACCCCTCGATGACAGCCATCAACTCCATTCTGTTGTTTGTTGTGAACTGTTCTGCGCCAGAAATCCGCTTTTCAAAGTTTTTAAACATCAATACGGCGCCCCAGCCACCGATACCCGGATTACCCGAACACGCGCCGTCAGTATATAAAATAACCTTTTTCATCACTTTGTCTGCACTTTAGCGTGACTTACGCAAGCCTCTACAGCCGAAGAAATTGCATCAGAAAGCCCCTTTTCTTCGAGAACTTTTACCGCTTCAACAGCCGCACCACCCTTATTGCAGGCAAGAATTGTCAATTCTTCAACCGAGTTTTCCTCCCGCTGAACCATTTCCGCACTACCCAATACGGTCTGAACGGCAAGAATTTTTGCCTCGTTTTTCGTCAACCCCTGCTTTACACCGGCGTTAATGAGCGAATCAATAAACATAAAAGTATACGCCGAACCGCTACCACTGAGCCCATACACGGCGTTTAACTTGCCTTCTTCAACACTTACTAAAGTCCCAAGGGTACCAAAAACCGAACTGATAAAGTCGCAATCGTCTGATGACTTATTAAAGTCGACCATATCTAGACCAATTGCGCCACTGCCGACCTCGCAGGGCAAATTCATAACTGCCCTTGCAACCTTTATTACGCCTACGCCCAGTGAATTCTTAATGGTATTTTTTGTTATTCCGTCCATAACAGAAATAACTTTTTCAGGGCGTACACCCTCTAATTCCTTCGAAATAACTTCAAATTTCTTAGGTTTTACCGCAAAAAGCACAAATTCACTGTTTTCCGCCACGAATTTATTGTTCGTTGTAGTCCGGACGCCCAAATAATCCAATTTATCCAGCTCCGCTTCATTCTCGTCGCTGACAATTATCTTCTTTTCGCGAATTAAATCGGATAAAACCACTCCGCGCAAAATTGCATTAGAAAAGAAAGAACAGCCAATCACGCCTAACTTGAATTGCTTTTTCATAAATTTGCCTCCAAAAACAGTTGACTAAATTTAAGTTATATAATATAATTTGTTTGCTTTTAGGGGAGTAGCTCAACGGTAGAGTCGCGGTCTCCAAAACCGTCGGTTG
>JAIDQV010000021.1 GCA_029062045.1 Clostridia bacterium | reverse complement strand
GGGTACGCATTATGAGAATGTACGATATTATAAAAAAGAAGCGCGACGGCGGCGAGCTTAGCACCGAAGAAATAAAGTACTTCGTCGACGGAGTAACCAACGGAAGTTTTCCCGATTATCAGACGGCGGCGCTCTGTATGGCAATTTACTTTCGCGGCATGACCGTGCGCGAAACGTGCGATTTGACTTTTGCCGTGCGCGATTCGGGCGATAAACTTGATTTTTCCGAAATCGACGGTATCCGCGTGGACAAACACTCCACGGGCGGTGTGGGTGACAAAACAAGTCTTGTTGTTGCGCCTATCGTAGCGTCGTTCGGCGTAAAGGTTGCCAAAATGAGCGGCAGAGGTCTGGGGCACACGGGCGGCACTATCGACAAACTTGAAGCTATCGAAGGCTTCAACACTACCCTTTCGGATGCGGATTTTATAAAACAGGTCAACGACATCGGTTTTGCAATCGTAGGGCAATCAAGGCAGTTTGCGCCTGCGGATAAAAAACTTTACGCGTTGCGCGACGTAACGGCTACGGTAGACAGCATGCCACTCATTGCCGCAAGCATTATGGGCAAAAAACTTGCCGCCGACGATGACTGTATCGTTTTAGACGTCAAGACGGGCAGCGGCTCGTTTATGAAGAGCATAGAAGACAGCAAAACGCTTGCAAAGCTCATGGTCGACATAGGCAAGAGCGCAGGCAAAAAAATAGTTGCACTCATCACGAATATGGATAGGCCTTTGGGCTACGCCATCGGCAATTCGCTCGAAGTTATCGAGGCAGTCGAAACTCTTAACGGGCACGGCCCCGAAGACTTCACCGAAGTATGTCTTACGCTTGCGGGCTATATGCTTTCTCTTGCAGGCAAGGGAAGCGTAGAAGAGTGCAGGGAAATGGCAAAGCGTGCAATTAAAGACGGAAGCGCGCTTGCAAAATTCAGGCAAACGGTTGCGGCGCAAGGCGGAAACGCAACGCTTATCGACAACCCCGCAAAATTTGCAAAGGCAAAATATTCGTATTCAGTAAAAAGCGCAACGCGCGGCTATATTTGCAAGGTGAATACCGAAGCCTACGGGCTTGCAAGCCTTGCACTTGGTGCGGGGCGCAACACTATGGAAGACCAAATCGATTACAGCGCGGGCATTATCTTAAAGCACAAGACGGGTGATTTCGTCGACGCCGGTGAAGAAATCGCAACGCTGTACGCAAACGATAAGTCGAAGTTCGCCGCAGCGGAAAAATTACTGCTTTCGGCAACGCAAATACAAGAGAAAAAACCGCAGGACGAGCCTCTCGTTTACTGCACCGTAGAGTAATTATGGCGAAATTATATTTTAAGTTCGGGGCGATGGGCAGTTCCAAGACGGCGCAGGCGCTTATAACTAAATTCAATTACGAAGAGAACGGTATGAGGGTACTGCTCTTAAAGCCCGCAATCGACGACCGCGACGGCGCAAACGTCGTTAAATCGCGTATCGGGCTTAAAAACGATGCGGTAACCGTTCACGAAAACGAGAATATCTACCAAACTTACGAAAAGAACTATTCCGACTGTAACGTCATAATAGTGGACGAGTGTCAGTTTCTTTCGCCTGAACAGGTAGACCAGCTTTCGGATATCGTAATTACAAAGGATATCCCCGTGTTGTGTTTCGGGCTCAGTACCGACTTTACAACTCATCTGTTCCCCGGCAGTAAACGGCTGTTTGAAGTTGCTGAATCCATTCAGGAAATAAAATCCATTTGCACTTGCGGCTCGAAGGCGACGGTCAACGCGCGTCTTGACGAAAACGGCAAAATTCTTACCGAAGGTTCGCAGGTGTGCATAGGCGGCAACGATAAATACGTAGCAATGTGCAGAAAGTGCTGGCTTAAACGGCTTGCTAGTGAGCGTAAATAACGAAGAGGGCAATCATTATGCAAAAGATATTTAAAAATATTTTGTCGCTATGCTTGGTAATTGCGGTGTGTATCGGCACGGTAGCATTTTTCTGTACGCCCGAACCCACGGTTGCGGATGCGGCTACCAACTATTATTCTGATATCACCGCCAAAAGCGGAACGGCGCTTCTGGGTCAGCTTCACGACTTAATTACTACCAAGCGCACAAAGTACTCAACTTATAACGATTGTAAAATAAAAGGTTCTACTACGGACCCCGGCAGCGCAAGCAATACCGTAATGGAGTTTTACACTCATATTGACATTGTAGATGATACAGCTCACTGGGACGTTTCGGGCGGCTGGAACAGAGAACATGTTTGGCCCAAAGCCGACTCAAACGGACTGTGGAAAAGCGAAACCGTTGGCGGCGGAAGCGATTTGCATCACGTACGGCCTGCCGAAAAAGTTATCAACAACAGCCGCGCCAATAAGTTATACGGCACGGTAGGCACCGGCGGAAAGAAAGAATACCCCTTCGGCATCAACGTTCTCGGCGGTTATTCGAATAGCACTACTTTCGAGCCTATGGATAACGTAAAAGGCGACGTCGCAAGAATATTGATGTATGTATATACGCACTACAATACTTATACTAATTCTATTTTCGGTGGCAACGCAACAACCAACGGTTCATCAAAGGTCAGCGGCTATCTAAGCAGCTATTTCGGCACGCTTAATTACACGCACATAATAGCCGCAAGCAGTGAAAGCGCGGCAATAAAATTGCTTTTGCAGTGGAACAAATTAGACCCCGTTGACCAAATCGAAATTAATAGAAACGAGGCTGTTTATAAAATTCAGGGCAACAGAAACCCTTTCATCGACAATGAAACCTATGCCGAAGCAATCTGGGGCAACGGTACGGTGACGCCTCCCGTGACGTCGAGCGCCGATGTCGAGGCGTTCCATAATGCGGTAGCGGCAATAAACGGCAGCGGCAAACTTACCGAGTGGCGCACTACCATAAATACCGCAGTCGAAGCATACAAGAAGCTGTCGGCCGACGATAAGACGGCGGCGTCAGCCGATGTCGAAAAGTTGCGTTCGGCTATTGCAAGCTATAACGAAAAAATCAATGCGTATAACAGCGCCGACGAAGTTGCGTTGAAGGGCGCAGGAGTATTTTTTAACGAAGGAGCGTAGACGAGATGAAAATTATGAAAAAAATTCCTGTAATTATGACTCTTTGCGTTGCGGCGGCAGTTTGTGGCGGATGCGCCACGGAAAGCACTAAGGAATACGACGAATTAAACGCCAAGCTCAACTTAAATTATTCGCAGATTGTTTTGACGGTTAAAAACACCGTCGACGAAGGGGCTGTCCTCACAAGCGAATACACTATGAAATTTACCGAAGGAGAAGTGACGGTAAATTACAGCGTAGAAAGATTTGCCGAAGTATCGCTTGATTCCGCTACTACAGGCAAGACCACAATAGTCGGCGAAGCTAAAATTGCAGACGGTAAAGTCACCTACGTTTCGGGCGAGAACGTAAACCTTGACGTGTTGACGACGGGCACGGGACTCAACTTCAAAAAAGAATACTTTAATAATATTGATTTGACGGGCATTTATCTGATAGCTGACGTCACTAATCCAACCGGATTTATGGGTTCACCGCTCACCTGTTCGGATATGAAAGTAAGGGCAACCTTCCTCGAAGTTTTTTTCGATATTAGAATAAGTTATCTGGCGCAGAGCGGCAACAGGGTGGAATACATATACACTTTCTCTCTGTAAACACCGGTTCGGCGCTATAAGAAATAAATATATTTTTACTGATAGATTTTTTCTTCAAATCGTTGATTTCTTGAATTTTATAAGTTATAATACTATATGTAGTAGCACAGTTTAGGCGTAGAAGCACAATAGAGGAGAGTAAGTGAATGTTTGAACTGAGGAAAATCGGTATTATCAAAAGGATTTCCGCTCAGTTTCTTGACATAATCCTGCTCGCGGTTTTAGCAACCGGTTTCATGTTTATCATTTCGCTAATATGCAACTACAGTGCCGAAGAGCAGCTCGCTACGCAGAATTACACTGCGTGGGAAGATTTCAGAAAAGAGTACATCGGAAAAATTGCCCCTCAATACGGATTTGTCTACGAAGAGAACGGTGACGATTACGTTATAAAAAAGGGCGGCGAAGTGTCTTCGCTTGACGAGCTTATTCAAGAGCTTGAAAGTTCTCCGGATAAAAACAGCGAAACAAAGGCCGCATACGAAGCGTACAAGGTGCTTCCGTCCGTAGCCGAAGTAAACGGGCAGTACAGGTATGTTTACACGTTGCTCTTCATGATGACTTCGGTCGGCATTTTTCTTTCCTATTTAGTACTGGAATTTATTTTACCTTTGATTTTCAAAAACGGTCAGACGGTGGGCAAAAAGGTTTTCGGAATATGCCTGGTCCGTCCGAACTGCGTCAAGATAACGCCTGTGGCACTGTTTGCAAGAACGTTGCTCGGCAAATACGCCATAGAAACAATGTTCCCTGTAGTGCTGATAATTATGTTCTTTTTCGGCGGAATGGGAATTATGGCTCTCATCCTGTTGGCGGCGCTCTTAATTCTGAATACGATTCTGTTTTTTGCAACTAAGAACAGGACGCCTATTCACGATATCTTTGCCTATACCGTAGTGGTTGATGCAAAGCTCCAGGTAATTTTTAAATCGGAAGAAGAGCTTGTTGAAAAAAAGACGCTTAAGCATAAAGAGGAAGTCGAAAACTCAAAAAATTGATATACTGCGATTAATAACGTCGTAAGCATATAAAAACAAATTAAGTCAATAATGCGTGTTTACCGTTTTCGGTAAGTACAAGCATTAAATAAATTAGGTACAGAAGAAATATGAAAGTTGTATTGCAAAACATCACCAAAATCTTCCCCAGCCGTAATAAGAAGGAAAAGAACGAAGTTATCGCCGTTAACGATTTCAACCTTGAAATCCCCGATGGCAAACTTGTCTGTCTTTTGGGCCCTTCTGGTTGCGGCAAAAGTACCACGCTTTATATGATAAGCGGGTTACAGGAACCGTCCGGCGGTAAAATTTTCTTCGGCGAAGACGACGTAACTAAACTTTCGCCCGAAAACAGAGGTATAGGTTTGGTTTTCCAAAATTATGCTCTCTATCCACATATGACCGTACAACAGAATATTTTATTCCCTTTACAAAATTTAAAGGGTGAAAACAGGCTCTCTAAAGAGGAGATGTTAAACCGCACGGCTGAAGTTGCAAAGCTCGTTCAGATTGACGAGTATTTGAACCGCAAACCGTCTGAACTTTCAGGCGGACAGCAGCAGCGTGTTGCGATTGCCCGCGCGCTTGTGAAAATGCCGCGAGTTCTTCTCTTGGACGAGCCTCTTTCTAATCTTGACGCGCGTTTAAGATTACAGACCCGTGAAGAAATTAGAAGAATACAGAGAGATACTAAAATTACGACGATTTTCGTAACACACGATCAGGAAGAAGCAATGTCTATTTCCGACTATATCGTAATTATGAAATTGGGCGTAATAATGCAGACAGGTAAACCCCAAAACGTTTACGATGACCCTGCAAATTTATTCGTTGCAAAATTCCTCGGCGCGCCGCCTATCAACGTCCTTGCGGGCAAGGTAGAAAACGGCAAGCTGTATATCGGCGAAGAACAGGTGTTGGACGTAAAGGGCGTAGAAGATCAGGAAGTTTACGTCGGTATCCGTCCCGAGGGCTTCATCCTCGACAAAGCCGGCAAACTTTCTTGCAAGGTGTCCGGAATAGACGTCATGGGCAGAGATATCAGTGTTGTATCTACTAGCGAAAGCTCGTTAAATCCCGTTATCCGTTCTATTATTTCGGCTGACGAAATGGGCAACATTACCGGCGACGTCGCAAAATTCAACTTAAAAGAACACAAGGTATTCATTTTCAACAAAGAAACCGAAGAACGCGTATACTTTGGCAAGCAGATTGCTTCCCACCAGAAGATGGTTGAAGAGATGGAAGCAGAGGGACAAGCATACGTAACCCACGAAGGACCTCTTCCCAGAGAAGCCGACGACAAGGTTAAGGAAAACACCCTTCCCGAACCTCCCAAAAACGTGTTCGTTAGGGCGTTCAACGCAGTTAAAAATTTCTTTGTCAAAGTCGGCACCGCAATTAAAAACCTTTGCACCAAAATCTTCAAAAAGAAGGACAGCGCAAATAAAGAGGAAGCGTCCGAAACTACCGTAGACGCACCCGAAGCTACTAAGAAGGAACCTGGCGAAGCAAACGAGGAATAACGTATGGATAGTAAAAAGAAGAACCAATGGAAGGCTTGGTTATATCTGTTACCTACATTACTTATAATTGCGGTTTTCACAGTATGGCCAATCATCAATACTATCAGAATGTCGCTTCTTAAGAACTATGACGATCTTAGAGCGATAGGCGGTATGACGTTTGAATTCGGCTTTGCGAATTTCGTAAACGTAGCAAAGTACCAAGGCTTTTTGAATTGCTTGGGCAATACTATGATTCTTTGCGTAGTAACGGTTCCCATTTCAACCATGCTCGCATTGATTATTGCCGTAGCGCTTAACTCTATCAAGTTCGTAAGAAAAACGCTTCAAACGATATTCTTTTTGCCTTACGTAACAAACTCGATAGCTATCGGTATGGTATTCATGGCGATGTTCCAAATGGTCGGTTACACCGCTGGTGGCGAACCGATGTCGGTAGGTATAATAAACAGCATAATAGAAGCGTTTGGCGGTACCAGAGTAAACTGGGTAAACGTAGGCTCGGGCAAATTCGAGAATATGGTCGTTCTGGTAATCTATATAGTTTGGAACGCATTACCGTTTAAGATATTGGTACTTTTAGGCGGGCTTCAAAGCGTCAACAAACAGTATTACGATGCTGCGAAGGTTGACGGAACTTCACGTATACGTACCTTCTGGCGCATTACCGTTCCGCTTTTATCCCCGATGATTGCGTACGTTGTTATTACCGGCTTTATCGGTGGTTTCAAAGAATATTCAAGTATAGTAGGTATATTCGGCGACGGTATGGGCCCTGCAGGCAACAGCGGTAGCCTCAATACTATGGTCGGGTTTATTTACGATAATCTGAACCACAATCAGGGGCGTGCAAGCGCCGCGGCGCTCATTCTGTTTGCAATTATATTTGTCGTAACTATGATAAATATGTGGGTAAGCAAGAAGAAGGTTCATTATTAAGAGGTAATTTATGACGGATAAAATTAACGAAAACGAAGTTACCCCCGAACAGCAATCGGTTGACAGTCAGTCAAAGGTAATGAAGAAAAAGGACATTCAGTCCGTTTCCAAAAAGCAGATTGCAGTCAAGGTTCTCGTGCAGATTGCCTTGTATACGTTTCTGATAATAATGGCGCTTATCGTTTTGTTCCCTTTCTACTGGATGCTTATATCCTCGTTGAAGACGCTTGACGAATACAACGCGACCGTTCCCACGCTTTGGCCCCAGCAATTCAAGTGGGCGAACTATGCAGTGGCGTTCGAGACGGACGGACTCAATCTCGGCAGACTGTTTTTGAACACCGTTATAGTAGGTGTAGTTTCTACGCTTCTTTCGCTAGTTGTAACGGTGCTTGCGGCATACGCGTTTGCCCGCCTTGAATTCAAGGGCAAAAACGCTTTGTTTGCAGCGTTACTTGCAACTATGATGATACCCGGCGAACTGTTTACTATTACCAACTACTTAACCGTAACGACGTTCCAATGGAGAAACACGTTTACGGTACTAATCGTGCCATTCCTTGTCAGCGTATTCTACATATACCTGTTAAGGCAGAACTTCTTGCAGATTCCTAACGAACTGTACCTCGCCGCAAAGGTTGACGGAACAAGCGATTTGAAATATCTTTGGAAGGTAATGATACCGCTTTCCGCACCAACGCTTATTTCAATAACCATTTTGAAGATGATGGGCGCGTGGAACTCCTACATCTGGCCCCGTTTGGTTGCAAACGATATGGCTCACAGGCTAGTAACGGTCGGACTACGCGGCTCAACCTTTACTGACGCAATGACAAATATGACGGACTATCCGGCCCAAATGGCGGCGGTAGTGATTGTAACGATTCCCCTGTTGCTCGTGTTCTTGTTCTTCCGCAAATACATAATGCGCGGCGTATCGAGAAGCGGCATCAAAGGCTAAAATTAAGTTAATTAGGTTTCAATTTAACCCAATATATAATAAATAATAAGGAGAAACATAATGAAGAAGAGATTTGGCGCAATTTTGTTATCTGGCGTAATGGCATGCTCCGTCATGGTAGGTATTGCTTTTTCGACAGGATGTAGAGGCAATCGAAAACCGGACTTTGAAATGCCGGAGGGTGGGTTTGATGTAAATAATGACGTAACCATCACGTTCTATCACTCGATGGGTGCGGATAACAGAAAAGTTCTTCAAGCAAGTCTTGAACAGTTCAAACTGCTCTATCCCAACATTACGGTTGTAGAGGAAGCGCAGGGCGGTTATGACGACGTTCTTACCCAAGTTAAAAACGAAATTATTGCCGGCACTCAACCCGATATAGCTTACGGCTATCCCGACCACGTTGCAGAGTACAACCAGTCCTACGCAGTGCAGGCTCTTAACGATTTCCTCCCCGGCGGCACGTACAACGATTATACTGTACAGCAGGTAAAGTTGGACAACAACGGCAACCAAGTGAAGAACGAAGACGGTTCTTACGTATATGAAGAAGTTTCTCTTAATATAACCGAAGCGCAGAAAGCCAACTTCATTGAAGGTTACTATAATGAAGGCTATCTGTTTGACGACGGAAGCAAAATGTACACGCTTCCCTTCTCGAAGTCAACGGAAGTACTCTATTACAATAAGGATTTATTTACAAAGTACAATTTGCAAGTTCCCAAAACTTGGGACGACCTTGAGGAAATTTGTAAAAAAGTTAAGGCAGAGGACCCTTCGCTTTATCCTTTCACCTACGATTCCGAATCCAACTGGTTCATCACCATGTGTGAACAATCCGGTTCCGGTTACACCTCGTCAAGCGGTAATAATTTCCTTTTCGACAATGCAACGAACCGTGCTTTCATAGAAAGATTTAAAGGTTGGTATGAAAAAGGATACTTCAGCACGCAAGCAATAAACGGCGGCGCTGCCGGTAACAAATACACTTCCGACCTCTTCACCGCTCAGAAAAGTCTTATGTGCATCGGCTCTTCCGCAGGCGCAAACAACCAGATAGCTGCACCTACTGACGGTAAATATCCCTACCAGGTCGGCATCGCGTCCATGCCTCAGGTAAATCCCGATAAACCCAAAGTAATTTCACAGGGCCCCTCGGTATGTGTCTTGAAGCAGGATGACCCTCAGCGCGTTCTTGCAAGCTGGTTGCTCGTTAAATACCTTGCTACCGACGTAAATTTCCAAGCAGCTTTCTCAATGGGTTCTGGCTACGTTCCCGTTCTTAAAGAATCGGAAATGCGTAAAAGCACTATCTATGCTACGCATCTTGACAGTGCTAATGAAAACAACGTAACTAAGGCCAATATAACCGCACTTGCAGCTAAAGTTTGCATGCAGCAGGAAGCCGCTTATTACACATCGCCCGCGTTTGTCGGTTCATCCACGGCACGTGCACAGGTAGGCAACTTATTGTTGGCAGCCGTAACCGGTACTAAAACTATTGACGAAGCATTCAAATATGCAATTGCCGAATGTGAATATCAAGTAGGTTAAACATGAAAAAATTCTCAAAAATTTTAATGTCAATACTGTGTGCCGCGATTATGGCAGTCCCTGCCGTATTCGCAGCATGCAATATCGATAAACCTGAGACTCCTGAGGATCCGGGTAACACAGATGAACCCAAAGTAGAGACGGTTGACTACGCGGACCAGCTCAAGCTCGACATGAGCAGCTCAACCATCAAGCAGGAAGTAACAGTCCGTCTTTACATTGACGGGGATACGACTCACTTTAACCCCGTAACGAACTCAACAATCACTCCAAATACGGACCTTTCAACGTTTGAATCTGGCTATATAAAAGCCCGTTACCTTGCAATCAACACCCCCGAATCAACGGGTAAAATTGAAAAGTGGGGTAAAACTGCTTCCAACTTCACCCATGACAAACTTGAAAGTGCTACGTCGATTATCGTTGAATCTGACGACGGCAAATGGAATTCCGACTCAACAGGTTCAAGATTTATGCTTTGGGTATGGTACAAGCCCGCAGGCGCAAGTGATTACCGTAACCTCAACGTAGAAATTTTGCAAAACGGTTTTGCACTTGGCTCGTCCGTGGCACAGAACCGTTATGGCAAAACTGCCCTTGCTGCGCTTGACCAAGCAAAGGAGCAAAAACTTCACGTTTATTCTCCTGCAAATACGGTTGACGTAAACTTCTTTGAAGGCAAGGCAATCGCAGTTTCGTTAAAGGAACTTCGTTGCCACATTACCGATTACCTTCAAAAATCAGTCCGCGTTAGGGGCAAAATCGTTGCCGTATTCAGCAACACCGCTTACCTTCAGGACTATGACGAAGAAACTCAAAGATATTACGGAATAGCTGTGTATATCGGCTATGAAAAAGGTTACATCAACACCGTTCTCGACTATGGTAACGAGGTAAACGTTGTCGGCAACGTATCTGAATTCCAGGGTACTTACCAAATTTCAGGCGTTACCTACAACCTCATGAGGCCCGATGCCGAAACCAACTCAACCATAATAAGCACTGGCCATGAGCCCGTTTTCACTCCCACGACTGCATCAGCATTAAAAAATGACCAGTGTGAGATAGAATTTGAAACTACCAATGAAGAGGGTGAAGAGGTAACTGAAACTGTTGAGATTGCCTATGGCGATGCTATTACGGCTACCGCTGTAAGCCTTGAAAACTTAACTGTAATTTCTGCATATACAACCGAATCGGATACCGGTAGCAACGGCGCAATTTCTCTTACTTGTCAGGCTGCAGACGGCACCCAAATCACCGTCCGCACCGAAGTTTTGTATGATAACGGCGTCCTTGTTACACAGGACAGGTTTGAAGGTCAAACTATTGATGTAAAAGGCATAGTTGAAAAGTTTAACGGAAAATTCCAGGTTAAATGCTATCGTCTTGACTATATCACCATACAGTAAAAGTATTAATATCAAGCTAATTAAATTAAAAAATAAATTAAAATAAAAAGGAGCTTACCGAATGAAAAAATTACTCTCAGCGACTGTTGCAATTGTAATGGGCGCAACCTGCCTCGGCTCGTTAGCCGCGTGCAACACAGACAAAGGACTTTCCGACCAAGAAATTGCTCAAAAGGCAATAAGCACAGTCCGCAATATGCATCTTAATGATGACGTATCAACTCCTAAGAATTACGATGTAATTGGTAAAACAAAGGTAGAAGAGACCACTTATGACGTAAACTGGGCGGTAGCTCCTACGGAAAATTGCACTCTTAACGACATTTCTGCTTACGTTTCCGTCGGCGACTTGAACACAGCTACCAACAAAGTTACCATCAACATTACCCAAGCTACGGTAGAAATCGAGTACACTCTTAAAGCATCCGTTACGGTCGGCTCAGCTACCGAATCGGTTGAATTCACTCACACCGTTCCCAAAGCAAAAGTAAGGGATGGCGAAACCAAGGACGTATCAATTAGCTTTGCTGACAAGGCTAACCGTACGACACATTCCACAACTCAGCAAGTTTGGGAACAGAACAACGTCAAATTAACGAATGACAAGGGTAGCGGTGCTGACATTGGCGACTATTCTAAGCCTGTTCGTATCTATGCCGGCTCAACAGTCAAAATCGAGTACTCCGGTATGGTTTGCCTTACGTTCCACTGCAGCGGTGCGACATATGCTACCCCCTTGGTAAACAGCCTTGAAGCTGCAGGCTTTGAAGGTGCTGAAGTTACTTTAAACGGCAACGATGTAGAGCTTGAACTTGGGCTTCATTATGACGTTCTTGAGTTTGCTATTGTTGGCGCTCAGACCAGATTTAGTTCAATCGATATCGAGGCTTACGTAGCTCCTACAACCGACGCGCAGAAGATTGCTGCTGCAAAAGCGTCGCTTACCCTTTCCGATACGACTTATGCTAAAAAGGGCGAATATGACCTTCCTGCAACTAAGGGTGGCGCAAACGTTACTTGGGCGGTAAAGGAAACTTCTGATTACGTTTCTATCACAGAAGAAGGCAAGTTAAAAGTAACTTCTTTACCCGATGCAAAAACCGATGTAGTTATTGTCGCAACTGTTTCGAGCGGTACTGCTGAATCTGCTACCAAGGAATTTACAATTTCTATCGTTCCTCTTGACCTTAAGCATGCAGGTACCTCGGAAGATCCTTACTCGGTTGCCGATGCAATATTGGCTACCACATTGGTTCCTGAAGGTCAAACGGCTGCAGAACATGTTTATGTAAAGGGCTATGTTGTTGAGAGTACCTACAACAGCACCTACAAAAACTATACTATCTATATTGCAGACTCTACTGAAGAGGATGCAACTAAGTACATGGTTTATGCCGTAAAACCTGCTGATGGTAATAATAGCAACTACATTACGGAGTCATACGGCTTCAAAGCTGGTGACCTTGTTACCTTCAAAGGTAAGCTTCAGAACTATAAAGACAAGAATGGTAATCTTACCCCTGAGCTCACCGGCGTAACCATTGAAGATGCGGTCTACGCTGCTGATACCAGAGAACCCGCTACAGTAATAAGTGGTGTGCTTGAAAAGATTAGTATTGAAACTCTCAGCTACTCTAAGTTGATTGATACAACCCTTCCCAAATCTTCCGAGCGTAGCGTTGCGTTAAGCTGGGCAAGCAGCAATACGGAATACATTACTGTTGCTGATGATGGCAGCAAGTTTACTATTGTAAAACTTCCCGAAACCGGTACTCAGGAAGTTACCCTTACCGTAACTGCAACTATCGAAGGTGCAACGGTTTCCAATAACACTAAGCAGTTTACTATAACCCTTAGTCCTCAGGTAGCCGCAGCCGGCAACTTAACGTTGAATTTGACAACTTGGAATCTTGGTTCTGGTTCTTATGCTACGGCTAATAGCGCTAGTCCCTATGATGTTAATGGTTCAATCGCTGGTCAGTATTCGGTAGCAACAAATCAAGTTTATTCGAATTCGAATAAAATCCAAATGCAAGGAAAAAATGGTACAATAACCGTTAGTGGTAAGTTCACTACAATCGTGATAACGGTTTCTACCACTAATGAATATAGCGGTGATAATATTGCTAAGAGTTTCCCGACTGTTACCGTAGGCGACTCAACCACGGGTTTGACGCCCACATCAACTGTACGTTCGGCTAGTAATGATGCTTATACGATGACTTATACTGTTCCCGCAAGCGAAACTAACCAGCAGATAGTGATAAAAGCAGGCACTGCTGCAACGTATTTGACTGAAATTCAGTATTTAGTTGCTGCATAAACCCAAAACCACAAAACAAAAACAGCCTTCCCGAAAGGGAAGGCTGTTTTTTTA
>JAIDQV010000020.1 GCA_029062045.1 Clostridia bacterium | reverse complement strand
ACAGCAACTGTTTTTTCACAGACTTTTTCAATATTTTTAATAATTTTTTCAAATTTTTGGGCTGAAAACGTAGTTTGACACACTATACACAGCTCTTTTTGTGTTAAACTTGTGAAATCTGCGTCCGGCGAATTGACTACGGTCGCGGTGTTTTCACACCAGCCGAGAAGCCCCAAAACCTCGGGATGAGCATTTTCACCGACAATAACGATATGCTTCCCCAACGCAAACTGTTCTTTAACAATATTTTGCGTTTTCCGTACAAAACCGCAAGTGCAGTCAATAACTTTAATGTTCCTTTCACGGCATAGCTCATAGTAATTTTCTGGAACGCCGTGAGAACGAAATACCACCGTTGCTCCGTTAGGCACTTCGTTAAGGCTGTCGACTGTTTTAATCCCTTTATCAGCTATATTTTTCACAACGTCTGGGTTATGAATTATTTCACCTAGCACAAAAGTATTTACAGGGTCAAGCGCTATTACCGTATCCACAGCGTGCTTCACGCCGGTACAAAATCCGCTATGCTTTGCAAGAATTACATTCATTGTTTTTTTGTCTTCTTTTTTGCCGTCAAAGTTTCAAGTTCTTGATATATTTCGTTGAACTTCTGTAAAAGAATTTCGTCCGCCCGTTCTATGTCTTGCGGTGTAAGTTTTGTGCCGTAAAACTCTGTCAATTCAAAAGGTTCGCCAATATAAACTTTTGATTTTCTGAACAGCTCTATTTTCTTTAATTGCACCACGGGAATGATAGGCGTTTTGGTCTTTATAGATAGTGCGGCCGCACCACTTTTAAAAGGTAAAAATCTTTCGGTCGTCTTGTTCCTTGTTCCCTCAGGGAAAATACAGACAACGGAACCCTCTTTAAGATATTTCATCGCTTGCATAATTGCGCGAACGTCAGTTCCGTCGCGGTTGACAGGAATACACTCACACTTTCTTGTAAACCACTTGCCTATCCCTTTTTCAAAAAGCTCTTTTTTTGCCATAAAGTGAACAGGCTTATCCGTTGGCATAATCGCAAGAACAACATCCAAATTGCTTTTATGGTTGGCAACGATTATATAAGAGCGGTCGTTAAACTTTTCAGTGCAACCGTATTTTTTCACGGGCAGCATACCCAACGCCAAAAAGCGTTGTGCGCGATGCAAAAATCTGAACCATTTCTCAAATTTAGTAAGTTTATTTTTTTGGGTATTGTTTGCAAGTTCCGCATTCTCTGCGGTCGTGTTTGTAGTTTCTTCCCCCATTACACTTTTTCCTGTATCTTATTTATAATAAAGCCAGCAACTTCTTCAATAGACATATCGGAAGAATCAATTAAAATTGCATCGTCCGCTTGCTTTAAAGGCGCGATTTTTCTTGAAGTGTCCTGCTTATCCCTCATTATGACATCGGCAAGAACTTCTTCGTACGGCGTGATAAAGCCTTTTTGTAAATTTTCTTA
>JAIDQV010000002.1 GCA_029062045.1 Clostridia bacterium | reverse complement strand
AGTACACTCATTTCGGTGTCGCTTGTTTTCCTTGTCTGCCGCGCGACTGCGGCTTAAATACAAACCCAAAGGCTATGACTATGAAAATAATTTTTGCGGGTTCGCCCGAATTTGCCGTCCCCGCGCTCGAAAAACTTTTAAACAGCGGTAAAGAGGTTGTGGCGGTCGTTACCCAGCCCGACAAGCCCGTCGGCAGAAAACAAATTTTGACCCCCACGCCCGTGAAGGCTTTTGCGCTCTCTCACGGACTTCCCGTCTACGACTTCAAAAGGATACGGGACAACTGCGAAGTCCTTCGCGCTCTCAACGCCGATATTATGATAACTTGTGCCTACGGTCAGCTTTTGACCGAGGAAGTTTTAAACTGCTTTAAAGGCGGGGTGTGGAATATTCACGCCTCGCTTTTGCCCAAATACCGCGGAGCTTCACCCATTCAGTCGGCAATTCTAAACGGCGAAACGCACACAGGCGTTACCATTATGAAGACCGAGCTTTCCCTCGACACAGGCGATATACTTCTCGTAAAAAGGTGTGAAGTGGGCAACCTCACTTGCGGCGAGCTTACTGAAAAATTGTCCGTGCTAGGCGCCGAAGCGGCAGTGGAGGCAGTGAACTTTTTAGAAGCAGGAAACGTCCAACTTCTTATGCAGGACGAGGCAAAAGCCACATTATGCAAAAAGGTTAAAAAGGAAGACGGAAAGCTCGATTTTTCCCATTCCCCCCAACATATATGCCAATTAATCAAGGCTTTCAGCCCCGCGCCCGCCGCCTTTTGCAATTTTAACGGGTCCATTTTAAATATTTATAACGCGGAAAAAAGCGCCCTTTCAGGCGGCAAAACGGGCGAAGTGCTTTCGGCGGACAAGCACGGAATTGCCGTTCAGTGTAACGGCGGCTCGATTCTTATCACGGAATTACAGCCCGCAGGCGGAAAACGCATGAAAGCAGCGGATTTTGTAAACGGAAGAAAGATAAAGGCAGGGGACTTCCTTGACTAATCCTTTATGTGACCCCTACTTAATACTTACAAAAGTTTATAAGGAAGGCAAGTTTTTAAAGCAGTCCGTTGCCGAAACCCCTGTAGAGCCTTTAAACAAATCCCGCACCGTAAAGATATGCTACGGCGTACTCGAAAAAGACGGGTATTTGGAGCATATATTGGGGGCAAACGCAAAAAAACAGCCCAAAAGCGCGGTAAAAATCATCTTAAAGATTGCGCTCTATATGCTTGAATTTATGTCCAAGCACGACTATATGGTTGTGGATTACGCGGTAGAGCTTACCAAAAAACTCGGCAAAGAGGGCGCATCCGGCTTTGTAAACGCCTTTTTAAGAACTTACAAAATTCCCCCTTTACCCGAAAAAGCCGAAGAGAGAATGGCGGTAGAGTGTAGCGCTCCTCTATGGCTCGTCAAAAAACTTCGGCGCTGTTACAAGGCGGAAGCCTCTCAAATTCTTTGTGCGCCCAGCCTCGGCTTGTGCGTTCGGTTCGAGCACAATGCGGAAAGCTATTTACAAAACCCGCATACGGCAACGCCCTTTAAAGATGCGTACATTTTTAACAATTTCGTGCGCGACGACAACTTCTTTGCGGGCGATTACACCTTTCAATCAGTGGGTTCTATCGCAATTTGCGCGGCAATTCCCGCCTGCGACAGCCTTTTAGACGCTTGTGCGGCCCCCGGCGGCAAGTCCGTACTTCTTGCTAAAAAGTGCAAAAAAGTTACTTCGACCGAACTTCACCCTCACCGCGTACAGCTAATCAACGCCTACGCCCAAAGAATGGGGGTAAGCAATTTAACGGCAAGCCAAGCCGACAGCACGGTTTTTAACCCCGACTTTGAAAACAAGTTCGATACCGTGCTTTGCGACATCCCCTGTTCGGGCACGGGCGTCATAAACGAAAACCCCGACATCAAACTTTTCCGCAAGGAAAGCGATATTGAAAGTTTGACTAAAACCCAGCTTGCAATTTTGGAAAATTGCTCACGCTACGTCAAGAAAGGCGGACTTTTGTTCTATTCAACTTGCTCGGTTTTACCCGAAGAAAACGACAGTATAGTATGCAAATTTTTGCAATTGCACCCCGAATATGCTTTAAATAAGCCCCTTTCGCCCCTGGAACATCAAGAAACGAAGTACGGCTTACAATTCTTGCCGCATATATCTTTGGGCGCCGGTTTTTATCTCACATCATTCAAAAAGGAAGGGCTATGAATAAACGCAAAAGTTACATAAAAAGCTGTGAAGTGTCTGAACTTTTAGAACTCAACCTCGGCGGCTATAAACAAAAAATTCTTATTGAGGGCAAAACAAAAAACTTGCCCGTAGTCATCTGTCTGCACGGCGGACCGGGTTCGCCTGTTCCTTTTTCTGTAGGCTGCCGTGGACTCTTTCCCGAATGGACGAGTAAAGCGATAATGGTCTTTTGGGACCAGCTCGGTTGCGGCATAAACAACTATAAAATCGACGATAGCTTTCATATTTCAAACTTCGTTGATATGACTTGCGACCTCGTTACTGCTATCAAAGAAAAGTTTCCCCAAAACAAACTCTTTCTTTTCGGCGTAAGCTGGGGTAGCATACTCGCGCTTGAAAGCGCGTTACGTATTCCCGACAAAATCGACGGCGCTTTCGTGTACGGTCAGGTGTTAAAAAATCTTTTCTTCAATAATGAGGTTGAAGACGCTTTCTCTACCTCGCCGGAAAAAGTCAAAAAGAAGGTGAAAGCTATACTTAAAACAGGCACCGACTGCGGCGACGAAGTTTTTGAAAAGAACCTTCGAACATTGCACAAACTGCTTAGAAAACACACGGACGCCTACAATAACAGAAACGCAAAGCCCGCGCCTATCGGTAAAATCGTTAAAGGTCTTTTAACCAGCCCTGATTACTCTTTCAAAGACTTTAAGGCGGTGGTAAAGAACGGTTATCAGGGTAACCGGTCGTTGTTGAAAGAGCATTTAAATACCGATTTAAGCCCGCTTTTAGCGCAAATTAAGGTAAAATATCTTATTTTGCAGGGCGATACCGATATCATAGCGTCAACGAAAACAGCTTTGGAAGTTTCGCGCAATTGCGGTAATCCCAAAGTAGCGGTAAAAATAGTCAAAAACTCCGGACACATGCCTTCTGCTGCGGCTATGGAAGAGTGCTTTAATACTCTTTGCGAATTTATAAAATGAAAAAAATCCTTCAAGACCTCAGTTTTTCGGAACTTGAAAATTTAATAGCCTCTCTCGGTGAAAAGCCCTTCCGTGCCAAACAGCTTTACACGGGGCTTATGCAGGGCAAAAAGATTTCCCAAATCAATATCCCCGCCAATTTACGCGAAAAACTTTTGGAAGAGTACGTGGACGAGGCAATTAAAATAATCCAAACTTTCACCTCATCCGACGGAACCGAAAAGTATCTTTTCGCTCTTTCGGACGGCAACGTCATAGAAGGGGTACTTATGAAGTACAAATACGGCAACACCCAGTGCGTTTCAACACAGGTCGGCTGCCGTATGGGCTGTAAGTTTTGCGCAAGCACTTTGGGCGGACTTGTCCGCAATCTCACTTCGGGTGAAATCCTTTCTCAAGTCCTCGTTGTAAACGCCCTGCACGGCGGCAATTTATCTAGCCGCGCCGTAACCAACATTGTGCTTATGGGCAGCGGCGAACCGCTCGATAATTACCAAAACGTCGTAACATTTTTAAAGAACGTTTCCGCGCCATTTGGCATCAATATTTCGGCAAGAAACATATCCCTTTCAACCTGCGGTTTAGTCCCCAAAATTTACAACCTTGCCGACGAGCAAATCCCCGTTAACTTGACCATATCCCTGCACCAAACCACGGATGAAGGCCGCGCAAGGACCATGCCAATTGCTAAAAAATATACCATTGCAGAGATACTTAAAGCCTGCGAATATTACTTTGAAAAGACGGGCAGAAGGTATATCTTCGAGTATTCCTTGATAAGCGGTGAAAACTGCGACGAAGAGCATGCGGAAGGTCTTATAAAACTTTTAAAAGGCAGGCCCTGCCACGTCAATCTCATTCGTCTTAACGAGGTAAAGGAAAGGGATTTAAAAACCATAACCGAAAAAGAAGCGTACAGGTTTTTAGGACTTTTGGAAAAGGGCGGGCTTTCGGCAACCCTTCGCCGTCAAATCGGCGCAGACATAGGCGGAGCGTGCGGGCAACTACGCGCAAGTTACTTAAAAAATAGCTAACTGCGTATATGCTTCGCAATACTGCGTTAAGCTCCGTGCCGCCTTGCTCATTTACGCCAAGTAAATTCACTGCGGTCGGTACTCGCTTGCCTTGTCTTGCTTGCATCTCCGCAGTTAGTGTAACCCTACAAATATTAACAAGGAGCAAACTTATGCAAATCAAAATCGCCCCTTCGATACTTTCGGCAGACTTCTCCAATATGGGTGAAGCCGTAAAAAAAATAGAAAAGTGCGGCGCAAATTTAATTCACTGCGACGTTATGGACGGCAGCTTTGTCGAGCCTATAACTTTCGGAGCACAAATGATTAAAAATATCCGCCCCCTCACAAATCTTCCTTTGGACGCTCATTTAATGGTAGAGCATCCAAAAACCCAGATAAAATTCTTTGCAGATGCGGGTGCCGATATAATCACGGTGCATTACGAGGCTTGCAAAAAGATTTCTGATACCTATTTGGAAGAAACTTTGCGTCTTATAAAGTCCTACGGCGTAAAATGCGGCGCGGTAGTCAACCCCGACGTTCCCGTCGAAAATATCTTTCCCGTCTTCCCGCTTTGCGATATGGTGGTTATAATGTCCGTCTACCCCGGCTACGCGGGTCAAAAGTTTATTCCCGAAGTTCTTGATAAAGTCAAAAAAGCGCGTGAATACGCCGTCCGGATAGGCCGCCCCGAAATGGATATAGAAGTGGACGGGGGCGTTACCGAAGAGAATGCAAAAACAATAAAGCAAGCCGGCGCAAATATTTTGGTTGCGGGTTCGGCTGTTTTTAAGGCGCAGGACGCGGCGGCAACAATCGCAAACTTAAAACGCTGAAATCACACTTTTTTACCCCGTTTGCATATAATAAAGCAACACAATTTAAAGGGGTGAAGTATGACCGTAATCTGTATTAAACCGCCCAGGGCGATAAGAAAAATTTTCAGGCTGTTTATCAAAAAATGATTTATACGGATATGCATACCGACACGCTCACGGCTTGCTCTGACGGCGGCTTTGACCTTGCCGGATACGAAGGACAAACTAATTTAATAAAACTTCTAAAAAGCCATTGTGCGGCGCAGTGCTTCGCTATTTTTACCGAGGGCGAAAGCGCCGCTTTTAACTTTGAAAAATACTTATCCTTTTACAAGCAAAATATGCCGAAACTTAAGCATATTGCCGCCCCAATCGCAAATTACAGCGATATTTTAAGTAGCGAAAGAGAGGGTAAAGTAGGCGTAATTCTCACGGTTGAAAACCTCGGCTTTATAGGTTCGAACCTTGAAATGATAGACCGCCTCAAACTCGAAGGCGTAAAAATGGCATCCCTTGTTTGGAACAACAAAAACCTTCTTGCAAGCCCCAACCTCGTGTTTAAAAACGGCTTGCCTCTCTTTGAAAACAGGGTTGACGAAGGGCTTTCGTCCCTCGGCAAGCAGGCGGTTGAACGCCTTGATTATAACAAAATAATAATTGATATTTCCCACCTTTCGGACGGCGGCGCGCGCGATATTTTAAACGGCAGAAAAATCCCCGCCGTCGCAAGCCATTCCAACGCGCAAAGCGTTCTGAACGTTTGCCGCAACTTGTCCGACGAACTCATAAAAAAAATCGCCGACTGCGGCGGCGTAATAGGTATTAATTTCTGTAAAGATTTCTTGGGCGCGCCAGCTTTCGCCTGCGTCTTAAAAAATATCCGCCATTTAATAAATATCGGCGGGGAGGACGTTATCGCTATCGGTTCTGATTTTGATGGTATCCCTGTCAACCCGGATATTCCCGACTGCACCCGCGTGCCTGTACTTTTAGACTATCTTTTAGAAAACGGCTTGTCCTGCGGAACGGTTGAAAAGTTTGCACACAAAAACTTCTTGCGGGTATTCAAAGAAGTGTGCGGTTAATTGAAAATTTAATGAATGAAAAAGCAGTTGCGCTAGCTAACGCAACTGCTTTTATTGTTAATGAAAAATACCTTACGCTCTTTCAACGGTTTTAAGGCATCTCGTGCAAACGTAACCGGTAACTACTTTACCTTCGTTTACGTAAGAAACCTTCTGAACGTTAGCCTTGAACGTTCTTCTCGTTCTTCTTTTAGAGTGGCTCACGTTGTTGCCCGTGGTCTGGCCTTTTCCGCAGACTGTGCATACTCTCGACATATCAAACACCTCCGAATAGGTATAATATCAATTCGCATTTTTAGTAAAAAAGCTGAAAAATAAAGCCGTTTTTCAAAAACAGCTAAATAAATATATCACGCAATTAAAAAAAAATCAATCAAAAACGGTAATAAAGTTTTATTTTTTTGTTTATTTTGCAAAATAATTTTAAAACCTTTTGGTAAAAAAGGCACTTTGGCACCCATTAACTTACCAATTATTTGCAATAATTA
>JAIDQV010000192.1 GCA_029062045.1 Clostridia bacterium | reverse complement strand
CGATATTGGTAAAGCCGTTGCCCACGAGCAAGAGGGAACGCACATTCAGGTGGGTGCAGATCTTGCCAAGAAGTACAGGGAGAGCAACAACGTAATAAACGCTATTGCTGCCCATCACGGCGACGTAGAACCTAAAACTATTGAAGCGGTGTTGGTTGCCGCTGCCGATGCTATTTCGGGCGCAAGACCCGGCGCAAGAAGGGAAACAGGCACTAACTACGTTAAGAGGCTTGAAAAACTTGAAGCTATTGCCGGTGATTTCCGCGGTGTGGACAAGTGTTACGCCATTCAGGCGGGTCGAGAAGTGCGCGTAATAGTTAAACCCGATCAGGTTGACGATGCGCAGACTTTGTTCCTTGCAAAAGATATTGCAAAGAAGATTGAAGCAGAGCTTGAATACCCCGGACAGATTAAAGTAAACGTGATAAGAGAATTCAGAGCATCTGAATTTGCTAAATAAAGCTAAAAGCCGACGGCTCAAATTAGGAACCGTCGGCTTATTTTTTAAGTAAAAAGCGGCGGTGCATTTTGCACCGCCGCTTTAAATTTATTTACTGAATACGTAAAATATGGTTGAGAAGATGGGGATATTCAAAACTACGAGGCAAGGAATAATTATCTTTGCCGCAATATCGCCCGCGTGGTCAAATCTAACGTTTAGAAGTATCGAAGTTACGAATACGATTAAAATTAATAAAACCGTAATAACGACCGATGCGGTAAGGTAGGAGTGAGAAGTAGGTTTTCTCGTACACTTTCCGAAGTCCGTAGTGGTAAGTATTCCGAATATTGCAAGCTGCGCAACAGCTATCGCAAGTATAACAAACGGATATCCGATTGAAATTCCGTTTATACCCAAAGAATCTTTAAATGCAAGACTTAAAGCAAACTCAAATAGAAGAATTACGCCGACGATAAGCGAGCACTTGAAAAGTGTTTTGCCTCGGTTGTATTTCTTTCTTCTTGACCCTGAAACAGTATATTCGGAAGAATTTACTGTCAATCCGTCTTTGCTGGCTTTAGCGCTTGCGTCTTCATAATTTACTTGAACGGGCACTTGCTGAATGGGGTTAGACTGTTCGGCGGGGCGGTTATGCTGTTTTACCGTCTTTACAAACAAATTATTTATAAGGTTCTTATAGTCGCGCTCGGTTTCCGGTTTGTTGTTATAAATAAGTTTGTCCGTGTCTATATATTCGGAATCGGGAACTGTGGGAGTTTCACGCTGTTCGACTACCGGCTCGGAAATAAGCCGTAAGTAATTTTCGTGAATTCTGCGGGCATCCGATACGCTGTCTGTTACAACAGCCTCATTTGACTGTATTTGAACAGTGGTAGGCTCAGGCTGTGTTTGCGTTTGATTTACAAATTCTTGCACAGGCTGTACAGGTTGTTGAACGGATTGCATTTGCTGCAGAACTTCCTGCATTATTTGCTGAACAACTTCTTGTACTTGCACTTGTTGAGTCGTAGCTTGCTGCTCAGTGCTTTGTGTGGGCTGCGACAGCTCTTGAACGGGCTGTGCCACGGGTTGTTCGACAACTACAATTTCCTCAGGCTTTTCGTCCTTTTTGTCGTTTTCGTCGTCATATTTAACCTCACGTACTTCTTTAACTTCGTCTTCGTCATCCTTTGAAGTGGGAACACGAGAAGTAGAGGTCTTTAAAATTTTAAAATCAACGGCGGAAGGGGCAGGTTGAGAAAAGTCGAAATTTCTTTCGGAAATAAGGCTGTCGATAACCGTTCTGGAATATTCCCATTCAGCTTGATTTCTTTCAGTAATTTCACGACCGCTGTCGGTAAGCGTATAATACTTTCTTCTGCCGCCGTTTGAAACCTCGTCGGTCTTCCAGTATGCGTTTATATAACCTTGACTTTCGAGGCGTTTTAAAGCACTGTAAAGCGTGGGCTGCTTTAATGTGTATTGTCCGTGACTTTTAGATTCTATTTCTTCAATAATCTCATAGCCGTATTTGTCACGTTCATACAGGGTGCGAAGAATTATTGTATTTATGTGTCCACGGATAAGGTCAGCGCTTATGCCGTTTTTATTTTCTTCTTCCTCGACTTCGTTGTTTTTCAATTCCTCGTCCAAGGTGCTTGTCCTCCGTTATTAAAGTTAAATTATTAACTTTAATTATTTTACCATAAATTGCTGTGCAAGTCAATACTTTGAGCAAGTTAAATAGTACTATGCCACACATAATCAGTTTAATATGCCGTATTTTATTGGACTTTTAAGCCTATTTTTGATAAAATTATGAAAAAACAGAGAAGGATAAATATGTACAGGCACAAAAAAATTTACGAGCTAAGATATACGGACGTTGACGCTTTTGACATTTTGAAGCCTTCGTCCCTGCTTTCGTTTTTAGAGGAATCCGCATGCCTCTCTGCAGATGAGTTGGGTTTCGGATACAACGCTGTTGTGCCCAAGAATATGGGTTTTATTATTGTTAATTGGTATATTGAATTTACTCGCCCTGTAAAACTTGGCGATAAACTTGAAATTCAAACTTGGCCGTTACGTCCTAAATTTTTAATATTTTTCAGGGATTACGAGTTGTTCGTTGACGGTGAAAAGGTGGGCGTTGCCACAGCAAGGTGGTGTCTTATTGACACTGTTAATTTCAGTGTTCTTCCGTCAAGCGCTTATTTTGAAGAGGGTGCGTTCGATAATTACAATACCGAACGCTGTATTGATTTTAAGGCGTGGAAAATACCGACTATAGAAGGCGGTAAACCCGTTTATGCCAAAAAGATAACTTATTCCGATTACGACCATTATTTTCACGTAAATAATACTAAGTATGCAGACTATCTTGCGGATGTCTTTTCTGTTGAAGAATTTAATGGAAAATATATCAAGTCTTTGCAAGTAACCTATGTCAAGCAGTGTAAAATCGGTGAAACAATTGAATTTGTTCGCGAAGACAGTGATGGCGCGTTTATAGTTGAAGGCAGAGTTGACGGAGAAGTTCGCGTTCAATTTAAGGTCAAATTTGATGAAGTATGACGTTGAAATTGTTTTTTCAAAACGGAAAAGCCTTTCTATAACCGTTTCGGCAGATAACAAAATAACCTTGCGTTGTCCCGTCGGATACAGTAGAGAGCGGGCGCTAAAGTTTTTAAACCAAAAGTCGGCATGGATTGACGGTGTAATTTTAAAAAATGAGAAGAAGCTAAACCTAAACGCAGATATTATTTCCTATGAAAAAATATTTGTAAACGGTGAAAAGTTTCCGCTTTTTACAGGGTGCAAAAAAAGTGGAATAACTGCGGACGGGGTTTTCGTTAAGAGTATTAAAGATATTAAAAAATTATTTATTGCCAGCTTTGCAAAGGCGTTTGTTTTGCGCGTCGAAGAAATTTCGCGTCTGACAAATTTGAAGTTCTGTAATCTTCAAATAAAAAGTTACAAAAGTCGTTGGGGCTGTTGTGATGGGCACAATAATTTGGCGTTTAATTACAAACTTTTTATGCTACCCAATTATATTCAATATTACATAATAATACACGAGCTTTGCCACACCGTACAGCATAATCATTCTAATAAGTTCTGGCAGCTTGTTGAAAGTTTTGTGCCGGATTATAAAAAGGTGAAGCAGGCTTTGCGCAGTTATGATTTTCTTACATCTTTATATTAATTACTTGACTTAAACTTTGCTATATTATATAATTTTTAAGGTTACGGTTATTAAGATGAAGATTATTGATACGTTAAACGAAAATTTAAGATGTATTGCAATTCATTTTAACGGCGGATTAAATTCTTCTGCCGCAAATAACTGTTTTAATAATTTTTGTTTTATAGATGACTGATTTATTTTTTAAATCAGTCTTTATTTTAAATTTTAACTTTAAAGGCAGCTTATGAAGAACAGTAAAGCATATTTAACTTTACAAAACGGAAAGCAGTTTGTGGGTAACAGGTTTGGTGCTGACGGTGAAATTGTCGGTGAACTTGTTTTTACTACGGGTATGACAGGTTATATTGAAACACTGACCGACCCCAGCTATTACGGGCAA
This sequence comes from Clostridia bacterium, assembly GCA_029062045.1. GTDB lineage: Bacteria > Bacillota > Clostridia > Christensenellales > Borkfalkiaceae > Coproplasma. The sequence continues at coordinate 9,471 of JAIDQV010000192.1, read as the reverse complement.
ATCGTTACGCAGACTTTCCCGCTTATAGGGAACTACGGTATGATTTCATCCGACTGTGAAAGCAAGAAGCCGTGGGTTTCAGCTTATATTGTGAGGGAAAAATGCGATAAGCCTTCGAATTTCAGAAGCGAAGGCGAGCTTGACGAGTATCTTAAAGCGAATAATATTGTGGGCATGTACGGCATAGATACACGCGAACTTACAAAAATCGTGCGAGAAACTGGCGTTATGAATGCGGCGATTACTTCAAAGCCTTTAAAAGATTACGGTGAGATACAAAGCTATACCGTAAAAGATGCCGTTAAAAGCGTAACGTGTAATGAAGTTGTCGAAAGCGGTGACCCGAAAGGTTTAAAAGTTGTAGTTTGGGATTTCGGCGCAAAAGACAATATTTCGCGTGAGCTGATTAGAAGGGGTTGTTACTGCATAAAAGTTCCGTCGTATTACACGGCACAACAAATTCTGGCGCTTAATCCGGACGGACTTATGCTTACGAACGGACCGGGTGACCCGGCAGAAAACATTGAAATAATTGAAAATATAAAAAAACTTGCCGGCAAACTTCCCATATTCGGAATTTGCCTGGGGCATCAGCTTTTCGCTCTTGCAATGGGCGGAAAAACCCAAAAGATGAAATACGGGCATAGGGGTGCAAATCAGCCGGTAAAAAATATTGCTACGGGCAGGGTGTATATTTCAAGCCAGAATCACGGCTATGAAGTAATTTCCAAAAGTCTTGAAGGTGTTGGTACTTTAAGTTATATCAACGCCAACGACGGCACTTGCGAGGGGTTTGATTATCCCGAACTTAACGCCTACACTGTTCAGTTCCATCCCGAGGCTTGCGGTGGACCGCAAGATGCGGCTTTCCTCTTTGACAAGTTTATCAAGAATATGAAGGAGGGTAAGTTCAGTGCCTAAGAGAGAAGATATTAAAAAAGTCCTCGTAATAGGTTCGGGACCTATCGTTATCGGACAGGCTGCGGAATTCGACTATGCAGGTGCACAGGCTTGTCGTGTTCTGAAAGACGCGGGCGTGAACGTTGTTTTATGCAATTCCAACCCCGCGACGATTATGACGGACAAAGCGCTTGCGGATGAAATTTACCTTGAACCTTTGACTGTTGACACGTTAAAGCGAATCATAATAAAGGAAAAGCCCGATAGCTTACTTGCCTCTCTCGGCGGGCAGACAGGGTTAACTCTCGGCTGTCAGCTTGCAAAAAGCGGCTTTTTGGACGAACACGGCGTTAAACTTATCGGCGTAAACCTTGACTCTATCGACCGAGCAGAGGACAGGGAGCTTTTCAAGGAAACTATGCAGAAGATTAATCAGCCCGTTGTTCCTTCTGATATTGCCTATACAGTTGAAGAGTGCCTTGCAATTGCCGCAAAAATCGGTTACCCCGTAATAGTTCGTCCGGCATACACACTGGGCGGCGCAGGCGGCGGCGTTGCACATAATGAAGATGAGTTAAAACTTATATCCCACAACGGGCTTATGCTTTCCCCCATAACGCAGGTTCTTATAGAAAAATATATCGGTGGCTGGAAAGAGATAGAGTTTGAAGTTCTACGCGACGGTGCGGGCAATGTTTTGACCGTTTGCTCGATGGAAAACTTTGACCCCGTCGGCGTGCATACGGGCGATTCGATAGTTATTGCGCCTGCCGTAACACTTTCCGACAAAGAGTACCAAATGCTAAGGACGGCGTCTTTGGACATAATTACCGAACTGAAAATAGAGGGCGGGTGTAACTGTCAGTTCGCTTTAAACCCCAATTCTTTCGAATATTCGGTAATTGAAGTAAACCCCAGAGTTTCACGCTCTTCTGCACTTGCATCCAAAGCAACGGGTTATCCCATTGCAAAAGTTGCAACTAAAATAGCATTAGGCTATACTTTGGACGAGATCAAAAACGACGTTACCGGCAAAACTTTCGCTTGCTTCGAGCCTACGCTTGACTACGTTGTAGTCAAACTTCCGAAATGGCCCTTCGATAAATTCTTGTACGCACAGAGAAACCTTGGCACACGTATGAAAGCTACGGGTGAGGTCATGGCGATAGGTACGAATTTTGAAATGGCTATAATGAAAGCGGTGCGCGGTGCTGAGATCTCTACGGATACTCTCAATTTGCCCAAAATGGCATCGCTTACTGACGAAGAAATATTGTCAAAGCTTCATGAAATAACCGACGAAAGGTTATTTGTAGTCTATCAGGCAATTAAGCGCGGAGTAAGCGTAGACGAAATTTTCAATATAACCAAGATAGACAGGTGGTTTTTAAATAAGCTCAAAAATCTTAGCAATTTTGAAAATGAAATTGTGGGTCAAGCTATCACGCGCGAGCAATATTTGCGCGGCAAAAAGTTGGGTTATCCCGATAAAGCGCTTGAAAGACTTTCGGGCAACAAACTTCCTACGCATAGAAACGCCGTATTCAAAATGGTTGATACATGCGGTGCTGAATTCTCGGCGCAAACGCCGTATTTCTATTCGACTTATGACGAAAAAGAACACGATGAGGCTAAGCCTTTCGTTTTAAACAGCAAGAAAAAGAGAATTATAGTTATCGGCTCAGGTCCAATAAGAATCGGGCAGGGTATTGAATTCGACTATTCGTCCGTGCACTGTGTTTGGGCGTTGAAGCGTCTAGTCTATGAAGTAGTTATTATTAATAATAACCCCGAAACCGTTTCAACAGATTTCGATACCGCCGACAGACTTTATTTTGAAGCTTTAACACCCGAGGACGTGCAAAACGTTATAGATATTGAAAAGCCCTATGGTGTGGTAATAACTTTTGGCGGACAAACGGCAATTAAGCTTTGCAGTTATCTTGATAAAAAAGGAATACGAATACTCGGCACGCCGGCGGACAGCGTTGACCTTGCCGAGGACAGAGAGCGCTTTGACGAGCTTTTGGAACAGTTTGGTATAGCCCGTCCCAAAGGTCTTACCGTAATGAGCAAAGAAGATGCGGTTTCGGCTGCGGAAAAACTTGGCTACCCCGTGCTTTTGCGCCCTTCGTATGTAATAGGCGGTCAGAATATGACGATAGCCTTTACACAGAACGATATAGAACGTTATATGGACGTAATTTTGGCCCAAAAGATTGAAAACCCCGTTCTTTGCGACAAATATCTTATGGGAACAGAGCTTGAAGTTGACGCCATTTCAGACGGTGTTGATGTGCTTATTCCGGGAATTATGCAGCATATAGAGCGGGCAGGGGTTCACAGCGGCGACTCTATTGCGGTATATCCTCCGTACAATTTAAGCGACGCTATGCTTAAAAAAGTGGTGGATATTTCAACTAAGCTTGCAATTTCGTTAAAAACTAAAGGGCTTATAAATATTCAATACCTCATATATCAGAACGAGCTTTACGTCATCGAGGTAAATCCTAGGGCGTCAAGAACCATACCGTATATTTCAAAAGTTACCAGCGTTCCTATGGTTGATTTGGCAACTAAGATTCTTACCGGCGCCAAACTTAAAAGGCTTGGTTACGGCACGGGGTTGTATCCCAATTCACCTTATGTTGCTGTAAAAGTGCCTGTATTCTCGTTTGAAAAACTAAACGACGTAAACTCTCAGTTAGGACCCGAAATGAAGTCCACGGGTGAAGTTTTAGGTATAGGCAAAACCATTGAAGAAGCGCTTTTCAAAGGGCTTGTATCAGCTGGCTTCAATATGCGGCACCCCACAAAGCACAAAAAAGCGGGCATTTACTTTACCATAAACGACCAGGACAAGCCTGAAATTATTAATATTGTCAAAAAATTTGCAGATTTAGGTCTCGAACTGTATGCAACTAAGGGTACGGCAAACGTTATCAGAAGTTTGGGGCTTGAATGTAACGACGTTGCAAGGCTTTCTTCAAACGAAGAAATATTTAAGCTTATGGACGAGGGAAAGGTTGATTATGTCGTATACACCGGCAAAACTGACGTCGAGAGCATTTCAAACTATATAAGTTTGCACCATCACGCAATTTTAAAGGGCATAACCGTTTTAACTTCGCTTGATACTACCAACGCGCTTGCCGATGTTATTGCAGGAAGGTATAACGAATTTAATACCGAACTTGTCGACATAAACAATTTAAGAAAATCTAAATTAAATCTTAAATTCAGCAAAATGCACTCGTGCGGCAACGACTATATTTTCTTTAATAACTTTGACGGAGCAATCACTTGCCCCGAAAGTCTTGCCATAAATTTCTCTGACAGACACTACGCAATCGGCGCCGACGGTGTTGTACTAATCGAAAAATCCGAAGTTGCAGATGCGAAAGTGCGCATATTTAACAGTGACGGCAGCGATGCCGGACTTGCGGCAAACCCTTTAAGGTGTGTTGCAAAATATTTGTTTGATAATCGGCTTGCGGGTGAAAAGCTTACGTTAGAAAGCTGTTCAGGTGTCAAGGAGTTGACGGTAAATTCCTTTAACGGGAAGGCAAGCTCGGTGTCGGTTAACCTTGGTCAGCCTGTTGTTGATACGGATAAAGCCGTTAACTTTAACGGTAAAGAATATTCCGCAACTTTTGTCGATGTGGGTAATCCTCATTGTGTAATATTTACAGACGAGGTGGAAGACATCGATATTGATGCCCTCGGTCAGCAGCTGACAGATGCGGGCACATTCCCGAAAGGTACGTTTTTAGAGTGCGTGCGCGTAGTTAACCGTGTAACAGTGAAAATGCGTGTGTGGGAAAAGGGCAACGGAGAAACGTGGTCTTGCGGTACTGCGGCAGCGGCAGCTGCGATAGCTTCCGTTGCGAACGGAAATTGCGCCTACGGCGAAGTTATAACCGTAAAATTAAAGGGTGGGGACTTGTTTGTTAAGTATGAATTCAGCGGTGACGTTGAACTTGACGGAACAGTAAGACAGTCCTTTGAAGGTTCAATTGAAATATAATGATTTATTTGGACAATGCGGCAACTACTAAACCAGATGAAGAATGTTTGAAACTTGCCGAGAAGTATCTATACGGAGAATTTTTTAATCCCTCTGCGCTCTATGCCTGGGGATACAATTTGCAACGCGAAATAAGAACTGCAAAAGAAAATATTTTATCGCTGATTGCCGATAAAGAGAATTATGAATTAATTTTTACCTCATGCGGTACAGAAGCCGACAATACGGCGGTTTTCGGTGCGGGAAGAAGGGGCAACGTGGTTACAACTGCGGGTGAACATTCCGCAATATTTTCTGCTGTGAACGAGCTAAAACAGCGCGGAATAGAAGTCCGTTTTGCCAATCTTAATGCCGACGGTAGCGTAAATAAAGAGCATCTTTTAAGCCTTGTGGACGATAAAACTTCACTTGTTTCGGTAATTCACGTCGGGAATGAAACTGGCGCAATTAACGATATCGCTGCATTGTCTAGGGCGATTAAGGCGAAGAACAAATTTACACTGTTTCATTCGGACGGCGTTCAGGCGTTCGGGAAAATCCCGTTTAAGATTACAAAAGATATTGATTTTTATTCGATAAGCGCACATAAAATAGGCGGAATTAAAGGTTGCGGCGCGCTGATAAAGCGTAAAAGCATAATAATTAAGCCTTTAATTTACGGCGGCGGGCAAGAAAAGGGGCTTAGAAGCGGTACTGAAAACGTTTTCGGCATTAAGAACTTTGAGTTTGCGGCTGTGAAAAAATATTCACGTATAAAAGAAAATTACAGAAGCATTCAAGCACTGCATAAGTTGCTTTGGGAAGGGCTTGATAAGAACCTTTTCAAAAGAATTTCAGGCGAAGACTGTTCACCATATATTCTGTGTGTGGGCGCTGACGGCTTGCGCGGTGAAACAATTCTTCACGAGGCGGATGATAGTGGTCTAATAATAGGCACTGGTTCAGCTTGTTCTTCTAACGAAAAAAACAGATATTCCCGCACAATTCTTGCTTGCGGGATTAGGGAAAGTTTAGCAGATGGAATTTTAAGGCTTAGTTTTTCTTCCGAAACCACTAAAGATGAAGTTGTTCAGGCGGCAAAAATTCTTAACAAAATAGTTGCAAACAGAAAGAAAATTATGGCGTAAATATGGAAAAAGTAGTAATAGTAAGATATTCAGAATTGCATTTGAAGGGAAAAAATCGCGGATATTTCGAGCGTGTTTTAATTATCAATATGGAAAAAGCCCTTAAAGGGCTTAAACACGAGTTGAAACGTCAAAGTGGAAGATATCTTATAGAAGGCTTTGACGAATTTGATGCTGATGAAATTGTATCCCGTCTTAAAAAAGTGTTCGGAGTACATTCGTTATCTGTTGCTCTAAAGGTTAAATCAGATATGAATGCTATTTATCAAGCGGCGGCGGATGTTTGCTTTGAAAGCGGTAGTTTTAAAGTCGAAACGCATAGGGCAGATAAAACGTTCCCGTTAAATTCTTTACAGATTAGCGCAGAGATAGGCGGAAGACTTTTAAGCAAACGTAAAAATCTTTCGGTAGACGTGCATAATCCGCAGTTTATAGTTAATATCGACGTGCGTGAAAACGGCACAACGCTTGTTTTTAACGAGTTTTTCAAGGGCGCAGGCGGTATGCCTGTAGGAACTTCCGGGAAGGGGCTGCTTCTTATTTCAGGCGGAATTGACAGCCCCGTGGCAGGGCATATGATAGCGAAGCGCGGCATGCAGATAAACTGTATCCATTTTCACAGTTATCCGTATACTAATATGCAAGCACGGGATAATGTAATAGACCTTGCCAAAGTTCTTTCTTCTTACACTTGCGGAACGAAGCTCCATATAGTGTCGGTTACGCATATTCAGGAAGAAATTCATAAAAAGTGCAACGGCGAATATATGGTAACGCTTTTAAGACGCTTTATGATGAGAATTGCAGAGCGCGTTGCCAATAAATGCGGGGCGCAGTGTCTTATAACGGGAGAAAGTTTGGGGCAGGTCGCAAGTCAAACGGTGGAAGGAATAACTTCTTCAAACAGTGTGGTGAAAAAGCTTCCCGTGCTTCGTCCTTTATGCGGCTTCGATAAAGATGAAATAATCGAGCGCAGCAGAGATATTGGTGCGTATGATATTTCAATTCAACCTTATGAAGATTGTTGTACTGTGTTCTTACCTAAACACCCGGTGATAAAACCTAGCATGGCAAGCATATTGGAGGAAGAGAGCAAATTAGAGGTGGATAGGCTTATCGAAGAAGCATTGTCAACTTTGGAAGTTATAACTTTATAAATCGTACCAATCACCGTTTGCAATATCGGGTATTTTAACCTGAGGTGAGGAATTGTTTTTATTTACGTTTATCGGCGGCAAGGAAATTTCCTTGCCGTAAATTTTATTTTTACCGTCAAAATAGTACGGAATAACGGTATATTCGTAATATCCTTCTCCTGGCGCATCCTTTATGCAACTTTGCCATTTTCCGTCATAAATTAGCTTGTTTTTGCCGTTTTTGTGGCGATTTATGATATATGCATAGTACTTTGTCTGACATAATTCAATATTTACTTCACCGTTTTTGACTGAAATTACCGGTGTTGCAATTGTTGGAGAAGAAAATTTTGTACTAATTTCTTTCGGTTCGTTGCCGCTTAAAATTTTAACTTCCAAAACGTTTAATTTCGGTGAAATATTGTCGGCAAGAATTATTTTATTGTTGTTGTAATAATCTTCGGCGTCTATTTTAACGGTAGAAGTACCACTTGAAATATCCAGTTTTTGCGGAGTGTGGTCGTAGTAGAGCTTTTTTAAGATATCTTCGATATAGCCACAACAGTTGCCGCCGCCTGTAATTTTTAGCCGCTTATTATCTTTATCCCCTAGCCAAATGCCGATGCAATGCTCGGAGGTGTAACTTATTGCGTACGCGTCGGTATTTCCATCCGAATTTCCGCAAGTCCCCGTTTTTGTAGCAATGTCGTACTTAAAATCGGCAAGGCTTTTTGCTGTTCCGCTTTTTGACGTTGCCATTAGCATTTCGTTCATAAGCGAGCAAGTGCCGTTTGAGAAAACGGGGTTTGAAATCTCTTCTGCTTTATAAATGGTTTCACCGTTCTTTGAAATTATTTCTTTTATAAAGCGTGAAGGGGTGTAGGTGCCGCCTCGTTGAAAAATTGAATATCTGTCTGCAATATCTTTAATGCTAAGCCCGTATTTCATTCCGCCAAGTGCCAGTGATAAATTTTTTTCGTCATTTTCAAGCGCAATATTCATGCGGGTTAGGTATTTTTCAGCGTTGTCTAGCGTCAAAGAGTTAAGTGTTTTTACTGCGGGAACATTGTAGCTGTACTTCAAACTGTCCGCAACAGTAACGTATCCATGATATTGCTTATCATAGTTTTCGGGCGAATAACCGCCAAAATCCACCTTTTCGTCTAGAATTCTGGTGAATGGGCTTATCAGTTTTTCTTCGATTGCCGGTGCGTATACAAGTATGGGTTTAATGGTTGAGCCCGGTTGCCTTTTCGCGTCTCCGACAGTGGATTTATAGGCGTTAACGCCTCCGTTAAAAGAAGTTATAATCACGGCATTGTCGGTGTTATAGTTTAGTTCTTCTATAAAATTTTGCAAAGAAGGGTTTAAATACGTCTTTATTTTGCAACCTTCCGTTAATCCGTATATGTTAAAATTCAGCGTTTCCAGTTCATCAAAAACAGCGTTTATATACGAAGCATTTTTGTCAACGTTCAAATGCTGTATAGCGTTTAGAGGTGTTTCTACCGCATTTTGATACTCATTATAGTCAATGAATCCGCATTCAAGCATAGCTTTTAATACTGAATTACGCTTTTTTAGACTTTTTTCGGGGTTCTTAAAAGGTGAATAGTTGTTTGGCGAAGTCAAAAGCCCGACCAGGGTAGCGCTTTCGGTAAGTGAAAGTTCTTCGGCTTTTTTGTCGAAGTAGAATTCAGCCGCACTTTGCAACCCGTAGCAGTTGTGCCCAAAGTAAATGGTGTTTAAATACATTTCCAGAATTTCATTTTTGGAATAAACTCTTTCAAGCTGTTTAGTAAGGCGGATTTCGTTTAGTTTTCTTGTAATTGTTTTGTCGTTAGAAAGATGCGTATTTTTTATCAGTTGTTGACTTATTGTGGAGGCGCCTTCTTTAAACGAACGTGAGACTATATTTTTATAAAGCGCTTTAAACATTCTCTTGTAATTTAAACCGTTATGGGAATAAAACATTCTGTCTTCACTTGCGATAAAAGCGTTCAAAGTGTCTTTGGAAAGGTTTTCGATTTCAACGCTTTTATGCTTGCTTGAAGCTGACGCACTGACTATTTCATTTCCATCTTCGTCGCAAATAGTAATGCTTTGATTTGGGCGAATAAGTTTACTTTCGTCTAACTTTGCGTCTCGCGTGATAATCAGATAAGATAAAAATGTTGTAAAGGCAACTACTGCCAAACTTAAAAATATAATTAGGGTTACTTTCAAAAACTTTGTCATCGCAATTAGTATTTATAAAATTAATAAATTGTTGCAAATTTTA
>JAIDQV010000191.1 GCA_029062045.1 Clostridia bacterium | reverse complement strand
TTTGATCAGGCGACCTCCGAGATAGACACAAGGCTATTCGTCGGCTGCGTCAGATGTGTATAAGATTCAGGTATATCACTGCGGTATTCCCGAAGAGCCCCTCAAAATAGTCGGCGACACGGATGAAACGGGCACCACGATAATCTTCCACCCCGACGCAACCATTTTGGAAACTACCGAGTTCAACTACGATACTTTAAAAACTCTTTTAAGAGAGCTTTCTTATTTGAACAAGGGCTTGAAGCTCACTTTGACCGACCTTCGCGGCGAAAAGGAACGCCATGACGAGTTCTGTTACGAAGGCGGCGTAGTTCACTTTATAGAGGATATTAACAAGGGTAAAAACGTTTTGTTTGAAAAGCCCGTGTATTTTGAAGACAGCGAAGGGGACGACAGGTTCCTTGAAGTTGCCATTCAGTACAACGACAGCTATTCCGAACTCATTTTCCCCTTCTCGAACAATATCCGCCAGCCCGACGGCGGAACCCATTTGGACGGCTTCAAAGCGGCGCTCACAAAGGTTATAAACGACGCGGGCAAACGCCTCAACATCTTGAAAGAGAACGAAAAACTTTCGGGCGACGACGTAAGGGAAGGTATCACCGCAGTCGTATCCGTAAAAATTGCGGATGCGCAGTACGAAAGTCAAACCAAGGCAAAACTTTGCTCAACCTACGTCCGCGGCTTCGTACAAAAGGCTGTAACCGAAAAATTCGGCACCTACCTAGAAGAACACCCCGCCGAAACCAGAGAGCTTATAATGCGCTGTATCACGGCTCAGCGTGCGCGTGAGGCGGCAAGGCTTGCAAGGGAAGAAACACACCGTAAAGGCGTCTTGGAAAGCACCAAGCTCCCCGGCAAACTTGCAGACTGTTCGGACAAACGCGCCGAGCTTTGCGAAATATATATAGTCGAAGGCGACTCCGCAGGCGGTACGGCAAAGCAGGGGCGCGATAGGCGCTTCCAGGCAATATTGCCCCTCCGCGGTAAAATCTTAAACGTTGAAAAGGTGCGTATAAACCGCGTTCTAGAAAACGAAGAAATCAAAGCCATGATAACGGCGTTCGGATGCGGCATACAGGAAAACTTCGACGAAAGCAAACTCCGTTACGACCGCATAATCATAATGACCGATGCCGACGTAGACGG
>JAIDQV010000190.1 GCA_029062045.1 Clostridia bacterium | reverse complement strand
AGGGGAGTAGCTCAACGGTAGAGTCGCGGTCTCCAAAACCGTCGGTTGCATGTTCGAATCGTGTCTCCCCTGCCAAATAACCATCCGTGTTGCGGGTGGTTATTTTTTTAATCTTTGTTCATTATTAGCTAATTATGTCACACATAATACTTCGCAAATTATTAAAATTAAACCTTGACATCGCCTTTTTGGCCTAAAATTGTCTTATTTCGCTCTAAAATTGGTTTAACCTCATTTTCAATGAACTCTACAGTTTGTGAAGGCGCTCTGCCTATAAATAACTTTGCATCAAGCATTTTATCAAGCTTGGAATGTACTGCTTTAAAGTCCTTATCCGCTTTTATTAGCTCTATCAGATTGTTATCTTTGCCAAGCTCTTTAATGTTTTTACCTGCCTGCATAGATAAAACTCTTATCTTTTCATGAAGTTCCTGTCTGTTTCCGCCCGCCTTGACGCATTCCATCATAATATTTTCGGTTGCCATAAACGGAAGCTCGGCGGCAATGTGTTTTTCAATGACCTTTTCATACACAACGAGGTTTTCCGAAACGTTCATATAAATATTAAGTATGCCGTCAAGCGCAAGAAATGCTTGTGCGTTTACAATTCTTCTGTTTGCCGAATCATCCAAAGTTCTTTCAAACCACTGTGTTCCCGCCGTTATTGCGCTATTTGTGGGAAGAGAAATCACAAATCTTGCAAGCGAGCCTATTCTTTCACATCGCATAGGGTTGCGCTTGTATGCCATTGCCGAAGAACCTATCTGTGATTTTTCAAAAGGTTCTTCAATTTCCTTCATATTCTGTAAAAGGCGGATGTCGTTAGAAAATTTATATGCGCTTTGCGCTATCTGCGAAAGAACGCAAAGAACGTTATAATCGAATTTTCTTGGATAGGTTTGTCCGGTTACGCCGTAAACTTTGTCAAAACCGAGCTTGGCAACAACCTTTTTTTCAAGTTCCTTGACCTTGCTTTCGTCGCCGTTAAAAAGCTCCATAAAGCTAGCCTGTGTGCCCGTAGTCCCCTTCACCCCGCGTAATTTGAAAGAATTTTGCAGGTTTACAAGGTTATAGTAGTCCATAGTCAAATCCTGCAACCAAAGCGTTGCGCGCTTACCAACAGTGGTAAGCTGTGCGGGCTGCAAATGAGTAAACCCCAACGTGGGAACATCCTTATACTTCAAAGCAAACGCTGAAAGTTTATCCATTACATTCACAAGTTTTGCTTTGATAATTTCAAGCGCGTCCCATAAAATTATAAGCTCGGAATTGCAGTCGACGAAGCAGCTTGTCGCCCCAAGATGAATTATCGGCATAGCTGATTTAGCCTGTTCACCGAAAGCATGTACGTGTGCCATTACGTCGTGGCGCAGCTTCTTTTCGAAGTTTTCAGCCGTATCGAAGTTTATTTCTTCGGCGTACTTCTTCATTTCCTCAATCTGTGACTCGGTAATATTTAATCCAAGCTCTTTTTCCGATTCCGCAAGCGCTATCCAAAGTTTCCTCCAAAGTTTGAAACGCTTTTCGTCAGAGAAGTTTTCCGCCATAGCCCCACTTGCATATCTGGTAATCAAGGGGTTTTGATAAATGCTGTTAACCATAATTGCTCCTTGTTAACATTTAGCAGGCGCGGGATATTCCACGCCAAAAGTTTCAACCGTAACTTTTTCCATAATCTGCGGTTGAAGGGGCTTATCTTGCCAGTTACACTGTACGGCCGCAATTTCGTCAACCACTTCCATCCCTTCCGTGACCTTGCCGAACGCCGCATATTGCCCGTCAAGATGAGACGCATGCTGATGCATAATAAAGAACTGCGAACCCGCTGAATTTGGATTCATTGCACGCGCCATTGAAAGCACGCCGCGGGAATGCTTCAAATCGTTTTGCTTAAAGCCGTTCCACGCAAATTCACCCTTTATTGAATAACCCGGTCCACCCGTTCCGACGCCTTTGGGGTCGCCGCCCTGAATCATAAAGCCGGAAATTACACGATGAAAAATCAGACCGTCGTAAAATCCGTTTTTTACAAGGTTGATAAAGTTGTTAACCGTATTAGGCGCTTTTTCGGGGTAAAGCTCTGCTTTAATAATACCGCCGTTCTGCATTTTTATTGTAACGATAGGATTTTGCATTTTATTCTCCTTTTATAACTCGCTGAATTTGTCAACGCGCACGCCCGCTTCTTTAAAAAGAAGCATTGAAAACTCATCGGGATAGCCTTCTTTATAGACCACGCGCGAAATGCCCGAATTAATTATTATTTTAGCGCAGATTACACAAGGCTGATGCGTGCAATAAAGCGTACAGCCTTCCACGCTGCTGCCTACCTTTGCCGCTTGAACTATCGCATTCTGCTCTGCGTGAACCGCATAACACAGTTCGTGCATAGTGCCGCTTTGGATATTCATTTTCTTGCGCATACACTCTTTTTTGTCAACGCAACTTTCAATGCCTTGCGGCGCACCGTTATAGCCCGTTGCTATAATGCGCTTGTTCTTGACGATTATAGCGCCTACATGTCTGTTTTCTTGATAGCAACTTGACCAAGTTCCGATAATCTCGGTCATCTGCATAAATCTTTTATCCCATTTATCCATAAAAAACCCAATTTAATTAGATAAAATAATTTTACCATATTTTTATATAAATTGCAATTTTTTACTTTATAATGTTTAACATTATTTTGTTGAGTTTATAAAATATCTGTAACTAAAATGAATTTAAATCGGAGGAATTTTTAAATGACTATTAAACCTTTGTTTGATAAAGTAGTCGTAGAAAATCTCAAAGCCGAAGAAAAGACCAAAAGCGGGCTCTATCTCACCTCGGCTGCACAAGAAAAACCCGCAACATGCCTCGTTGTAGCAGTCGGCCCCGGCGGACTTGTTGATGGCAAGGATGTTAAAATGCAAGTAAAAGTCGGCGATAAAGTTCTGCTTGCAAAGTACAGCGGAACAGAAGTCAAAGTTGACAATAAAGAATACACCATTATCCGCCAGAGCGATATCTTGGCAATCGTTGAATAAGGAGTAAAAAATTATGGCAAAACAGATTAAATACGGCGATGAAGCCAGAAAATTACTTGAAAACGGCGTAAACATTGTTGCAGATACGGTTAAAATCACATTAGGCCCCAAGGGCAGGAACGTTGTACTTGACAAGAAATTCGGCGCACCGCTTATTACTAACGACGGCGTTACTATTGCAAAGGAAATCGAGCTTGAAGACCCATTTGAGAATATGGGCGCACAGCTTGTTAAAGAAGTTTCCACAAAGACAAACGACGTTGCGGGTGACGGTACCACTACTGCCGTTGTTTTGGCTCAGGCCATTGTAAAAGAGGGACTTAAAAACCTTGCTGCCGGTGCTAACCCCATGATTTTGAAAAAAGGAATTGCTTCCGCAGTTGATACAGCTGTCGCTAAGGTTCAGTCTATTTCAAAACCCGTTGAAAGCAAACTTGCAATTTCGCAGGTCGCTTCCATTTCCGCAGGCGATGAAAAGATTGGCGAACTTATTGCAAATGCTATGGAAATCGTTGGTAAAGACGGCGTAATCACGGTTGAGGAAGGCAAAACGATGGCAACCGAGCTTTCGACCGTTGAAGGCATGCAATTTGACAGAGGCTATGCCTCCGCTTACATGGTTACCAACACCGACAAGATGGAAGCTATTCTCGACAATCCCTACATTCTTATTACCGATAAGAAAATATCCGCTTTGCAGGAAATTTTGCCCGTAATCGAGCCCATAGCTCAGCAGGGCGCAAGGCTTCTTATAATTGCCGAGGACGTTGAAGGCGACGCACTTGCCGCACTTATAGTCAACAAGCTGAAAGGTGTTCTTAACTGCGTTGCGGTTAAAGCACCCGGCTTCGGCGACAGAAGAAAAGCCATGCTTGAAGATATCGCTATCCTTACGGGCGGCACCGTTGTTTCATCCGATTTAGGTTATGAATTCAAGGACGTAACTTTAGATATGCTTGGCAGAGCTTCGCAAGTCAAGGTTGACAAAGACAACACCACTATTATAGGTGGCTCGGGCGACGCTGACAGCATTAAATCCCGCGTAAATTCAATTAAAGCGCAGATTATGGAAACTTCCTCTGACTATGACAGAGAAAAGTTGCAGGAAAGGCTTGCAAAACTTGCGGGCGGCGTTGCGGTAATCAGTGTTGGCGCGGCAACCGAAGTCGAGATGAAAGAAAAGAAACTCCGTATTGAAGATGCGCTTGCCGCAACTCGTGCAGCCGTTGAAGAAGGTATCGTTCCCGGAGGCGGCGTTGCACTTTTGAATGCAGTGCCCGAGCTTAAAAAACTTGTTGCTAGCTTGCATGGAGACGAAAAGACCGGTGCTGCTATCGTATTAAAGGCTATTGAAGAACCTGTACGCCAAATTGCTAAAAATGCGGGTTATGACGGCTCCGTTATCGTAAACAATATTTTACGTTCGAAGAACCCCAATTACGGCTTCGACGCTTACAACAACAAGTATACGGATATGGTTGAAAGCGGAATTATTGACCCCACCAAAGTTTCCCGTTCTGTTCTTCAGAACGCGGCATCCGTTGCGGCAACCTTGCTCACCACCGAAAGCATCGTAACTGATATTCCCACTCCCCCCGCGCCCCCTATGGGCGGCAACCCCGACATGGGCGGAATGTATTAATTAAACTAAAGAATAGCGCCGAGCTTACTGCTCGGCGCTTTTTATTTTGCCTTAATTGTTAAATTTGGCACATACTTCGCATAAATCCATTTCGTTTAAAACTAAAGGTTCGTAAGTGTGTCTAATATGTTCAGCCCCAGTAAAACCAATTTCATCTGGCATGATTTTCTCTGGCATTTTAGGATTATAACCTTGTCTATGACAGCAAGCACACTCAATTATCCACTTTCTATATGCGGTATTTCTATTTACATAAATTGTGTTATGATTTTGTCTGTTGATTTTACTCACCAATAACTCCTATCTTACATAATTAATTTTTAACCTATTTTATTTAAGATACGTTCTAATGCGTATTTACCGTGTTCGTAAGTTAAACCGCCTTGAAAATATGCAATATACGGCGGTTTTACGGGACCGTCGGCAGAAAGTTCGATACTTGCGCCCGAAACGAAGGTCCCCGCCGCCATTATTATTTTATCGTCGTAACCGGGCATATCCCAAGGTTCGCAAGTAACGAAACTGTCTATCGGCGATGCGTATTGCACTTCTCTTATAAAATGTACCATTTTATCGGCACTATCAAACTCAATTGCTCGAGTAATATCGTAAGGCATGTTATCAAGTGAAGGATAATTTTTATATCCAAGCTCGCCCATAGCCTGTCCAATTAAAAGACTTGTTTTTAATGCTTGCGCAACTGTATGCGGAGCAAGAAACAGCCCTTGATAAAAGTTACGATAACTGCCCTCGTAAGAGCCGACTTCAAGCCCGATAGAAGGCGCAGTAAGCCTTTTACCTATTAAATCTATATATTCTTCCTTGCCGCAAATGTATCCGCCCGTAGGAGCAAGCCCGCCACCGGCGTTTTTTATGAGTGAACCGACTATAATATCCGCTCCGACTTCCGTGGGTTCTATCTTTTCAACAAACTCACCATAGCAATTATCTACAAAAATACAGCCTTTAAAGCCCAATTTGCGTATAAACTTGCACATTTCGCCTATTTCTTCGCAAGAAAAGGCGTCTCTAAGCTCGTACCCGCGTGAACGTTGAATGTAGACTATTTTAACGGTTTTATTAAACTTTTTTTCAATTTCTTTAAAATCAAATTTACCGTCTACTAAGTCACAATACTCAAAATTAACCCCAAAATCTTTCAAAGACCCGTTATTTTCACCGAAAATCACGCCCCTAAGAGTGTCGTAAGGCATACCGCTTATACAAAAAAGCGTATCATTCGGTCGAAGAAGCCCAAAAAGTGCAACAGTCAAAGCGTGAGTACCAGACAAAAGATGCGGCGAAACAATTCCGCTTTCCGCACCGAGAGATTTGGCATAGACTTTTCCAAGCGTGTCCCTGCCTTCGTCGTCATATCCATAACCCGTAGTCCCGTTAAAGTGACGTGTGGCAATTTTATACTCTTTAAAAGCATTCAACACCTTAACTTGGTTATAGTATGCTATATCATCTATCGTCTTGAATTTATTTTTTAGTTTTTCTTCGCACTCTTCAATCAATTTCATTTAAAATCTCCGCTATCCTTTCAGCCGTTGCGCCTTCTGGGGAAATCCACACCAAGTTAGGCATTTTTTTGAAAAAAGTTATCTGCCTTTTCGCATAATGTCGTGTGTTTTGCTTGATTATGTCTAACATAGTACTTCGCAAATTGTTGTTTTTTAGCCCAAAAACAATCTCTTTATAGCCGATTGCTTGCATACACTGGTAATTTTCGTCAATTCCGCGTTTTAAAAGGCTTTCAACTTCTTCTACAAGTCCTTGGCTAAACATTTCGTCAACGCGACGGTTAATCCTTTCGTAAAGTTCTTCCCTTGGATAATTTATTGCAACGGCAATAAAGTCATATTTTGATATAAACTTATCATTTTGGGCTGACTTTTTCTTTCCGCTAACTTCGTATATTTCCAAAGCACGTATTACACGCTTTGTATCGTTAGGGTGAAGAACTGCCGCAGTTTCGGGGTCGACTTCCTTTAATTTATCAAATAGCGCAACTTTTCCGTTTTTTTCTAAAAAATCTGCGTATTTTTCCCTTATGCCTTCATCTGCCGCCGCATTGCCGTACCCCAAATCGAACAACAACGAATTAATGTAAAAGCCTGTACCTCCGCAAACAATCGGCGTTTTCCCGTCAGAAAGCAATTTCTCGAGAATCGGCAACGCCATTTCGCTGTAATCGGACACGCTGAATGACTTCGTTGGCTCTACTACGTCTATCATATGGTGCTTTACACCGCACATTTCTTCCGCGGTAGGTTTGGCAGTTCCGATATTCAGTCCTTTATAGATTAGTTGTGAATCGGCAGAAATAATTTCTGTATTGAGTTTTAAAGCACAATCAACGGCAAGCCTGGTTTTGCCGGAAGCAGTTGCACCACAGATAACGAGAACTTTTTGAGGCATTACACTATCCTTTTAAACATTTTCTCAATATCTTTTTTAGTTAAAGTAACACAAACCGGTCTTCCGTGAGGGCACTTTAAGCCCATATTACCGTCAAGCAACTTGAAAAGCGCATCAACTTCGCCTTCCGTGAGTTGCATTCCACCCTTTATTGCGTGTTTGCAAGCAGTCATTGCAATTTTATCTTTCAAAACGTCTTCGAGTTTTATTTCTTTGAGCCCGTCCACTTCCGCAAGGATATCGTCAAAAAACTCTTTTATGTTTATATCCTGCAAGTCAACGGGCACTTCGTCAATTCTGAAAGATTCAAACCCGAAAGTCGATATTCCACAGCCCATATTTCTTAAAAGAAGCTGTTTTTCTTCTAAAAAACGTGCTTCAGCAGGATTTGCAGTAAAAATGTACGG
>JAIDQV010000019.1 GCA_029062045.1 Clostridia bacterium | reverse complement strand
TCATTTGACCGAACACCTTGGGCGCGTCTTCGTCGCCGCCTATGTAGGTGTAAATTGCCGCTTCGGGACCGCAGAAACCAACGTCCGCCGAGCCCGAAAGCACCGCCGCCATAGTGTTGTTTGCACCGCCGCCGTTTTCAAGCTCGATTTTGTAACCTTCTTCTTCAAAGTATCCCAAAGCGTCCGCAAGATACATAGGCGCGTAGAATACCGAGTGGGTAACTTCGTTAATTTTGATTACGCTGTCGTCGTTTTTGCAGCCCGTAAAGGCGAACGGAAGCGCAAAAGATATGCACGCTGCGAGGATGCAGCTTAAAAATTTCTTCTTCAATTTGAAAATTTTACTCCTTAAAAATTTGATAATACATTCTATGCGCCGCCCGTTTGCGTTTGACAACTTATATATGTTTGTTTTATAATAGAAAAGTATATTAAAGCGCAGGTGCATAATTTATGATGGAGAAAACCTACAACCCGAAGGAATTCGAAGACAAACTGTATAAAGAGTGGGAAGAAGGCGACTGTTTCAAGGCAGTTAGGGACGATAATAAAGTTCCTTTCACAGTTATGATGCCGCCCCCCAACATTACGGGTCAGCTTCATATGGGGCACGCCATGGACGAAACCTTGCAGGATACCGTTATACGCTTCAAGCGTATGCAGGGTTATTGCGCCCTTTGGCTTCCCGGTACGGACCACGCCTCTATCGCAACCGAAGTAAAGGTTGTAGAGCAGGTTAAAAAAGAGGGACTGTCCAAAGAAAGCCTCGGAAGAGAAGGCTTTTTACAGCGCGTTTGGCAGTGGACGGATAAGTACAACGCAAGGATTGTAGAACAGCTTAAAAAGCTGGGCTCTTCGTGCGACTGGTCGCGTCTTACCTTTACCATGGACGAAAAGTGTTCCAAAGCGGTAAGGGAAGTTTTCGTCAACCTTTACAACAAAAAACTCATTTACAGGGGAAGCCGAATTATCAACTGGTGCCCTTGCTGCAAGACGGGTATTTCGGACGTAGAAGTTGAGTACGCCGAAGAGCAAGGCAGTTTCTGGCATATAAATTATCCCGTTGAGGGCGAAGACGTTTGCCTTGAAGTTGCAACCACCCGCCCCGAAACTATGTTCGGCGATACCGCCGTTGCGGTTAATCCCAAAGACAAACGCTATAAACATCTTATCGGCAAGAACGTAATTTTGCCCGTTGTAAACAAGGCAATTCCCATCGTCGGCGACGAACACGCGGATATGGAAAAGGGCACGGGCTGCGTTAAGATAACCCCCGCGCACGACCCCAACGACTTCGAGGTAGGACTTCGCCACAACCTGCCCGTTGTCCGCGTAATGAACGATGACGGCACTATGAACGAGCTTGCAGGCAAATACGCAGGGCTTGACAGATACGAGTGCAGGAAACAGCTTGTCGAAGAATTAAAGACAAGCGGCGCTTTGGTTAAGGTTGAACCGCACGTTCACAACGTCGGGCACTGCTACCGTTGCAATACCACGATAGAGCCTATCGTTTCAAAGCAGTGGTTTGTAAAAATGGAAAAACTTGCCCGCCCCGCAATCGACGCGGTAACGGACAAAAAGGTTACGTTCGTTCCCGAAAGGTTCGCAAAAACCTATTACAACTGGATGGAGAACGTCAAGGACTGGTGTATTTCCCGTCAGCTTTGGTGGGGACACCGCATACCCGTATGGTACTGTGATGACTGCGGAAAAGAAATTTGCGTAAAGGAAGACCCCAAAGTTTGTCCCAACTGCGGAAGCACGCATTTAAAGCAGGACGACGACGTCCTCGATACCTGGTTCTCTTCGGCGCTGTGGCCCTTCTCGACCTTGGGCTTCCCCGACGATACTTCCGACCTTGAATATTTCTACCCCGGCGACGTTCTCGTTACGGGCTACGACATAATCTTCTTCTGGGTTGCCAGAATGATATTTTCGGGACTTGAACATATGCGCAAAGTTCCCTTCCGCGACGTGCTCATTCACGGGCTTGTCCGCGACGAGAAGGGAAGGAAGATGTCCAAATCACTTGGCAACGGCGTAGACCCCCTCGAAGTTATTGACAAATACGGTGCGGACAGCTTGCGTTTCTCGCTGTTGCAGGGCGTTGCGCCCGGTAACGATACTCGTTATTCGGATGCGAAGGTAGAAGCGTGCCGCAACTTTATGAACAAAATCTGGAACGCTAGCCGTTTCGTTATCATGAGCGCGGAGGGCGCAAAGGTTAAGCCCTTGGAAGAAGTTAAACTTTCCCATGCGGATAAGTGGATAATTTCCCGCCTGCAATCGGCTATCCGCGACGTAACGCTCACCTTGAACAAGTTCGAGTTCGGCGTTGCCTGCCAGATAATGTACGACTTTATGTGGTCGGATTTCTGCGATTGGTATATCGAGCTTGTAAAACCCGCGTTAAAATCCGACGACCAAGCAAAGCGCGACGGCGCATTGTCCGTTTTGGTGTTCGTTCTCGAAAACGCGCTTAAACTTCTTCACCCGTTCATTCCGTTCATTACGGACGAAATTTACCGTAACCTTCCCGGCACCGAAGGCACTATAATGACCAAGGAATTCCCCCGCTATAACGCAAAGCGCGCCTACAAGAAGGACGCAACTTCGTTCGAGGGAATAAAAGAAATCATAACGGCGGTGCGCGCGGCTAAGACCGAGCTTGAATGTCCCCCCTCGCGCAAAGTCAGCCTTTATATCGTTACCGAAAGCAAGCGGCTGATATCTGCAAATCAGGACAGTATTTTGAAACTTGCCGGCGCAAAGGAAATTCACTTCATATCTTCCCCCGAAGAGGCGGGCGATAAAACTGTTACGAAGGTTCTTTCCGTGGGCACGATATTCATTCCTATGGGCGAGCTTGTCGACCTCGAAAAGGAAAAGGCGCGCTTAGATGGCGAGCTTGAAAAGGTTAACGGCGAAATTCAACGCGCGGACGGCAAACTTAACAATACGGGCTTTATCTCGAAAGCGCCCAAAAAACTTGTCGACGAAGAGCGGGCAAAACTTAACAAATACATCGAAATGCGTGAAAAAATCATAAACCAGCTTAAAAATTTATAAGGCGGAATTATGGCTAAGAAGATAACTAAAACTCAAGGAAAAAAACACTCCGTTGCGGCTAGTCGTATTGCTGCAATATTTGTTGTGGCATTTAGCGCGGTAGCGTGCTTCGGCACGGGCTGCGACTGGTTGCTCTCCAAACACGAGCATATTTATTCGGAATGGGAAACGACTGACGCCACCTGCGGCAAGGACGGCAAAAAAGAGCGCAGCTGTATCGTCTGCGGCGAGAAAGAAAGTGAAGTTCTCCCTGCAACAGGCAAGCATGTTTACGGCGGGTGGACTACGACGGAAGAAGCCACTTGCGGTAAAAACGGCAAAAAAGAGCATAGCTGCACCGTCTGTGGCAGTAAAGAAAGCGAAGTTATTCCCGCCACGGGCAAGCACAACCTTGACCCCGAAACCAATATTTGCATTGACTGCAACTATGACCCTAGCAAGCCTACGCCGCCCGTAACGGCTGAGACTTCGGATGTTGCAATTCACTTCTTGGAACTCGGCAACGGCTATGCCGGCGACTGCGTTCTTATAGACTGCGGAGATACCGAAGTTCTTATCGACGCGGGTTCACAACAGTCAAGCGCTGCAACGATTAAGAAATACGTAGACGAATACTGCACGGACGGCGTTCTTGAATACGTCATTACCACCCATGGCGACCAAGACCATATTTCGGGTTTCGTCGGAACAACAAGCGCTAAGGGTATTTTGTATCAATACGAAGTGGGCACGTTAATTAAATTCGACTATTCTAACAAGACTACCCAAATATACAAAAGTTATCTTGACGCCGTCGAATACGTAAAGGGCAATGGCACGAAGGTCTATACCGCAAGCCAGTGCTACGAAGAAAAGGACGGTGCTAAAAGGCAGTATTATTTGGATGAAGCCCATACCGTTTCAATCAATATTCTCTACAACTATTACTACTACAACCTTGATAAAAACGACGAAAACAACCATTCGGTAGTTACGCTTTTAACGCAAGAGTATGCCGACGGAAACAAACACTATCTCTTCACGGGCGACTTGGAAGGCGACGGTGAAAGAAAAATGGTTGATTACTACGCAAACCCCTCTAATAGCAAGTCAGAGTTCGATATTTTACCTAAGGTAGAACTTTACAAGGCGGGGCACCACGGCAGTAAAACTTCTTCGACGGAAAAGCTGATGAAGGTTATTCAGCCCAAATACGTTACCGTTTGCTGCGTTTGCGGACAGCCCGAGTACACAAAGGAAAACGCAAACACCTTCCCCACGCAGGATATGCTTGACAGGGTGGGCGTATATACGGACAAAATTTACGTAACCTCGCTCGCCACTAATTTGCCTAAAAAGGACGCAAACGGAAACTATACGGCGATTTCAAAAAGCGGTTATACTTCGATGAACGGCAACATTAAATTCTATACCGAAGACGGAGAGTTAAAACTCTGGTGTTCCAAAAGCTACACCATTTTGAAGGACACCGAGTGGTTCAAAGAAAACCGAAAGTGGAATGGCGTTTAATAAGATTGCAAAAGATAAGAAGGTAGAAGTATGAAAATATCATTTTCACCCCCCGATATTTCACAACTTGAAATAGACGAGGTAACGGACGCATTAAAATCCGGCTGGATTACTA
Source organism: Clostridia bacterium (assembly GCA_029062045.1). Taxonomy (GTDB): domain Bacteria; phylum Bacillota; class Clostridia; order Christensenellales; family Borkfalkiaceae; genus Coproplasma. Next base: position 8,281 of record JAIDQV010000019.1, on the reverse strand, counting down.
CCGGACCTAAGACAAAAGAACTTGAAAGGCAGGTTGCCGAATTTTGCGGCGTGAACCGCGCGGTTTGCCTCAACTCTCAAACGGCGTGCGCGGAAATGGCTCTCCGCGTTCTGGGAATAGGAGAGGGGGACGAAGTTATAACTTCCGCCTATACCTATACCGCGTCCGCTTCCGTCATAGACCATGTGGGCGCAAAAATAATTCTCATCGATACGCAGAAAGACAGCCTCGAAATGGACTACGGCAAGTTGGAGGCGGCTATCACCGCAAAAACCAAGGCGGTTATTCCCGTTGATTTGGCGGGTATTCCTTGCGATTACGACAGAATTTTTGAAATTGTAAACGCAAAAAAGAAACTCTTCAAACCCGCTAACGGTATTCAGAAAGCTATCGGCAGAATTGCCGTTGTTGCAGATACGGCTCACGCTTACGGCGCAACCTGGCACGGCAAGCCCGTGGGAAGCATTGCGGACTTTTCGGCATTCTCTTTCCACGCAGTAAAGAACTTTACCACGGCAGAGGGCGGCGCACTCACCTGGCGCGACATTGACGGCATTGATAACGAAGAAATTTATCACCAAATTCAGCTTTTGTCTCTTCACGGTCAGTCGAAGGACGCGCTTGCAAAGACAAAGCTCGGCGCGTGGGAGTATGACATTATCGGCACTTGGTACAAGTGCAATATGACGGACGTTGCCGCCGCAATGGGGCTTGCGCAGACAAAGCGTTACCCCGATATGCTTAAACGCAGAAAGCAAATTATAGAAAGATACGACGCGGCTTTCAAGCCTTTGGGTATAAAAGTTTTGGCGCACTACGGGGAAAATTATTCTTCGTCGGGGCACCTCTATATAACACGAGTACCCAACGTTACCCTTGAACAGCGCAACGAAATTATAATTAAAATGGCGGAGGCGGGCATAGCGTGCAACGTTCACTATAAACCTTTGCCTATGCATACGGCGTATAAAAACCTCGGATTTGATATTAAAAACTATCCCAACGCATACGCTAATTTTGCAAACGAAATTACTTTGCCGTTGCACACTTGTCTTACGGACGAAGAGGTTGCATACGTCATAAAGAATTTCACTGAAATTGTCAGAGAGTATTTATAATGCTTGTTAAAAAGTGGGAAAAGCTGCCGCAAAATATGCAAAACGATGCGGTGCGCCCTTATTACGAAAAGTTAAGGAAGAAAAATTTCAGCCTGTTCTGGAAGCGGGTATTCGATATATTCGTCTCTTCGGTAATGCTGATTTTACTCAGTCTTCTGTTTATAATTCTTGCAATAGCCATAAAAATCGATTCCCGCGGACCCGTGTTTTTCAGACAGGTGCGGGTTACGCAGTACGGCAAAACCTTCCGTATCTTCAAGTTCCGCACTATGGTAAATAACGCGGATAAGATGGGTTCGCAGGTTACCGTAGGCGGCGACGCAAGAATTACAAGGGTGGGTAAGTTTATACGCAAATGCCGTTTAGACGAGGTAAGCCAGCTTATCGACGTGTGGCGCGGCACTATGACATTCGTAGGCACGCGCCCCGAAGTTCCCAAGTACGTTGAAAAATATTCGGACGAAATGCTTGCAACTTTGCTTTTGCCCGCGGGTGTAACAAGTGAAGCAAGCATAAAGTTCAAGGACGAGGACGAACTTTTAAAGGGTGCCGAAAACGTTGACGAAGTTTACGTCAACGACGTTTTACCAAAGAAAATGGAATACAACTTGCAGTCGGTAAATAAGTACGGTTTCTGGCGGGATATAGGCACTATGTTCCGCACCGTCGGCGCAGTTTTGAAGAGGTAACAATGGAAGAAAATCAGAAGTTTTCGGTTTTATTTTCTGTTTATTTCAAAGAAAAACCCGAATTTCTCGATAAAGCGTTGGAAAGTGTCTATAACCAAACCGTAAAAGCGGACGAGTGGGTTATAGTAAAAGACGGGCCTATTTCCGAGGAATTACAGGCAGTAATAGATAAATACAAGGGCTTTGACGGCGTTACAATAAAGGAAGTGCCGTTGGAAGAAAACAAGGGATTAGGTATTGCGCTTTCTTACGGCGTGCCCGAGTGCAGCTACGAATTGATAGCCAGAATGGACACGGACGACATTGCCGTGCCTAACCGCTTCGAGTTACAGCTTGCGGAATTTCAAAAGAACCCCGACTTAGATTTATGCGGCGGACAGATTATAGAGTTTGAAACCGACCCGAACGAGCCTATTGCCGAACGCAGAGTGCCGTTAACCCAGGACAAGATAACCGAATATCAAAAAAACCGCAGTGCGTTTAACCATATGACGGTTATGTTCAAAAAGAGCAAAGTGCTTGAAGCGGGTAACTATAAGCATTGTCCGTTAATGGAAGACGATATGCTGTGGGTTGATATGCTTCTTGCGGGTGCAAACTGTATGAATATCGATACATATCTTTGTCAGGTTCGCACCAACAGAGATATGATAGCGCGCCGCGGCGGACTTAAATATTTCAAAAAATACAAAAACGCCCGCAAACAAATCTACAAAACGGGATTTATCTCCTACGGGCAATACTTTAAAGCTAATTTTGTGCAGTTTGTGGTATGTATAATGCCAAAATGGCTCCGAAAAAAAGTATTTTTCGGCATCTTACACAAAAAAAGAAATGCTTCAAAATAATTTGATTTATGGATAATATTACTTTAAGAAAAGTTCAACTGGCTCAGTTAAAAATAGCCAAAGAAATAAAGCGCATATGCGATAAAAACGGTATCGATTATTTTTTGGATAGCGGTACTTTGCTCGGCGCCGTACGTCACAAGGGTTTTATTCCATGGGACGACGATATGGATATAGCTATGACGCGTGCAAATTACGAAAAGTTTATCGAAGTAGCAAAGACCGATTTAGGTGAAGAGTACTTTCTGCAAACGTGGGAAACCGATAAAAATTACCCTATGCCTTTTGCAAAAATACGCTTAAACGGAACAAGATATATTGAAAACGTCTTTGAAAAAGCTCAAATGCACCAGGGTATTTACGTTGATATTTTGCCATACGATGTTTGGCCCGCAAAAAAAAGTCAGCAAAAAAGGCTTTGGAGAAAAAGGCTTTTTATCCAGTCCCAGATAATGATGAAATGTCATTATATGAAGTTTAAGTCGGACAAGGCGTGGAAGTACTTTTTAAAGGCTATAATGTTTACGTTTATTAAATTTTTGTCATTATTCAACAGTAAACAGAGCTTGATTAAAAAGTATGAAAAGATGACAGAAAAATTCAACCAGCTTGTCAGTGACGAGATTTACGAGCAAACCGTAAACTTCAAATTCGGTTATTGGGTTATACCGTCAAAGTGTTTTGAAAAAAGCATTGAGCTTACGTTCGAGGACGAAGTTTTCAAATGCCCTGAAAATTACGACGAATATCTTTTGACGGTATACGGCGATTATATGACGCCCCCGCCTGAGGATAAGCGGCTTAAAGGTCATCAGATTATAGAAGTCGATTTCGGGGTTTACGATAACATAGCGGAGTAAAATATGAAAAAAGTATTAACTTTCGGGGTTTTTGACTATTTCCATTACGGACATTTAAAGTTGCTTGAAAGGGCTAAACTTTTAGGTGATTACCTTATCGTAGCCGTTCAGTATGATGAGGAAATTCATAAAACCAAACCCGAGGCAAAAGTTTTATATTCTCTTAGTCAAAGAATGGAAATGATTAAAGCGTTGAAATGCGTTGACGAAGTTATCCCTTATAAACAGGTATGCGACGACATAAAATTGATAGACTTTGACGTTTTGGCACAAGGTGGCGACCAGAATCACAGCGGCTTTGCATCCGCCACGGCTTGGTGCGCCGAACACGGGAAGGAAGTAGTGATGATAAGCCGCACTCCCGATATCTGTTCATCTGGAATTAAAAAAGAATTAAACAAATAATAATCGGCAATTTAAATTAGGTCAGAAAAAGATATGACAATGATAATGTATTTCATATTCTTTTTGACGGCTTCCATTAATTTCATTTACGGGGTTGTTAAGAAGAAAAACTTAATATTATACGGATTTTCATTGGTAATCATATTTCTTTTGATGACCTTCAATTTCGACGGCCCGGATGTAGTGGTGTACAAGTTAGCGTATGAAATAGTCGGTAAAACGCCTTCCACAGCATATGAAACAACGTATATGGAATGGGGATATACCTCGTTAATGATACTTGGCAACAAAATCGGACTAAACTTTTTCGCTTTTAGAATTATATTGTCGTTTATCTGTTTATCGTTATTCTGTTCTTCTATTAAATATTATAAAGCAAACGGCAATTTGATAATCGGGCTGTATATGTTGTATCTTTTCTTTTTCGATGCAATCCAGCTCAGAAACTGCATTTCGCAATTCATTATCTTATTTGCTACAAGGTATTTATCGAAAAAATCGTGGGGTAGTACATTAAAATATATTTTGTGTGTGGTAATTGCCGCAGGCTTCCACAAAATATCTTGGTTGTATATAACGTTCCTGTTGATTAATGTTTCACAAAAGGAAAAATTCTTTAAAAATTTATTTGTCTTTGTTATAGCTTTATTCTTGTTATGCGTTATTGCAAAACCTGTTTTTTTGCAACTGGTAAATATGGCGGCAGGCATAATAGGACACGGCTCGAATTATTTGCATGGCACTATTGCTTACGGTTTCTGGATTGTTCTGGCGTTACATTTAATAGGCATTATCCCGCTGTATTTATTCAAAAACGGAGTTAAAGACGATGGCGTTCGGGCAAATATTGAAATCATTATAAAATTGAATATCATTTTATGCTTGTTCCTGCCTTTGACGCTGTTAAACAACAACTTCAACCGAATATTTAGAAATAATATGATTTTGACCCAAATCGGGGTGGCGTTAATGTATTCACACTCTAATAAATCCTCAAATTCGTCGAAAGCGGCAATGGGTTCTTTAATATTGCTGACGGGCGGATGGCTTGTCAGTGATATGATGAGATACGAGGTTGCAAAAATCATAAGTCCTATAATAGAAAACAATTTAATTTTTGCTTCTAATAGTTTGGCGGATATAGTTCTTTATATAGCGGTTACCGCAATTTGTCTTTTATTGACATTCGTTGCATTTAAAGTTAAATCAAATAGGCTTGCGCACAAATTTGAACAGGATAATACAGGTATAAACGTGAGGCAAAATTAATGGTTATATCAATAATGATGTCCACTTATAACGGCGAAAAATTTTTGCGTGAGCAGCTTGACAGCATACTTGCCCAAAATTTGCCAGACGGATTTTCTTTGAAAGTTATTGTTCGTGACGACGGCTCGTCTGACGCAACTTTGTCAATTTTGAACGAGTATTGCGAAAAGTATAGTAGTGTAATTTCGTATTATACGGGTGACAATCTTAAACCCCAGCGCAGTTTTTGGCACTTGTTAAAAAACTGTCCGCCTTCCGATTTCTATGCGTTCAGTGACCAGGACGATTTCTGGTATCCGGACAAGTTGGCGCGCGCCATAGCCGCCCTGCAAGCCGAACCTAATCAGAATATTCCGCTGTTATATACCACCAACGTTATGGTGGCGGACGCGGAGCTTAACCCCGTAGCCCCGATGTATTCGGGTAAAAAACATACCGATTTTGCACATATGCTCATTTATAACTTGTCCAACGGCTGCACCCAGGTGTTTAATAATTGCGCCAGGGATGAGTTTATTAAATACGATATGGACAGCAATCTCGTCATCATGCACGACAGGCTTGCGGACTTGCTTACGGCGATGTTCGGTAAATTGATTTACGGCGAAGAGCCGAGTATGTTATACCGCCAGCACGGGAACAATGCGGTTGGCGAACAATCGCTCGGAAGGTTTAAAAGTTTTATAAAGCGCGTCAAACGCTTTTGCGGTTCGTCTAATTCAATCCGTAGCGACAGGTCAAGAATGTTTTTGGACTTATACGGAGACAGGCTGACCGAAGAGCAAAAAAGATTGTTGTGGGCAGTGGGATATTACAAGACCGACAAAAAAGCCCGCAAAACCTTGATTAAAGACAAAGCGTTTTCAAAGGGGAAGAAGGACGATTTTTTCTTTCACTTGGCAATTAGGTTTAAAAAAATTTGACAATTATATTCGGAATTTTTGACGAATTGATAAATATAAGGAGATACATCGATGAAGGGAATAATACTTGCGGGCGGTTCGGGAACAAGACTGTATCCGTTGACCAAAGTTACAAGCAAACAGCTGTTGCCCGTATATGACAAGCCTATGATATTTTATCCGCTGTCCACGCTTATGCAGGCGGGTATAAGAGAGATTTTGATTATTTCTACGCCAACGGATTTGCATAATTTCGAGCGGCTTTTGGGTGATGGAAGCAAGCTCGGTATAAAGCTGAGTTATTGCGTTCAACCCTCGCCCGACGGTCTTGCGCAGGCTTTCATTTTGGGCGAAGAGTTTATTGGGGGCGAGCCTTGCGCAATGGTGTTAGGCGATAACATATTCTACGGACACGGGTTTAAGAAGATGCTTGCCGAAGCTAAGCACAATGCCGAGAACGGCAAAGCGACTATATTCGGCTACGGCGTAAAGGACCCTCAGCGTTTCGGCATAGTTGAGTTCGATAAAAACGGCAAAGTGCTTTCGGTTGAGGAAAAGCCCCAAAACCCCAAGTCGAACTATTGCATAACGGGGTTGTATTTCTACGACGAGCGCGTCGTAAAGTATGCTAAATCCATAAAGCCTTCAAAGCGAGGAGAGTTGGAAATCACCGACTTAAACCGCCTGTATTTAGAGGAGGGGGACTTAAACGTTCAACTTCTCGACCGCGGCTTTGCATGGCTTGACACGGGCACTATGGACAGCTTGTTTGAAGCTGCAGAGTTTGTTCGCGTTCTTTCACAGCGCCAGGACGTAACAATTTCCGCACCAGAGGAAATTGCGTATCTTAACGGTTGGATAAGTACCGAACAGCTTGCCGATATCGCCGAAAGCTACGGTAAATCACCGTACGGCGAACATTTGAAGAAATTGGTAAAAGCACAATGAAAGATAAAGTCTTAGCAACTATAACTACTTATAATCCCGAATTGGATTTGTTGGAAAGAAATATAGACGCAGTAGTGAACCAAGTAGATAAATTGCTAGTCTATGAAAATGCGTCTAAGAACAGGGAAGAAATAGTTTCCCTTTGCCGAGACAAAGGCGTTGAAATTATACTTAACGACAAAAATTACGGCGTTTCGGGACCGTTGCACGACGGGTTGGAATACGCCTCGGACAACGGCTATTCGTATATCTGTACTTTTGACCAAGATTCTGTATCGTCCGAAGGCATGATTAATGCTTTGTTAAATTTGATAAAGTCGGACGACAGTTTGGCAATTGTCGCGGCACAACCAGTGATGACGGTAAACGGAGTAATTGTAAGCGAGAATCACGAAAACAAATTCGTTAAAGACGTAGTAACATCGGGCTCTTTGGCGGATGTAGCAAAATTGAAGAAGACAGGCGGCTATATGCCGGAGATGCTCATAGACTGGGTTGATACGGAAATTTGTTTCAGGGCGTTAAATTGCGGCTACAAAATAATGCAAAGCAACGTTCCGCTTATACATCAGTTCGGCAATCCCGTTCGCCGCAAATTTTTATGGAAGTGGTGCATAGTAACCAACTATTCGCCTTTCAGATGCTATTACATTTCACGCAATTCCGCGTTTTGTGCGAAGATATACAAAAAAGATTTAGCTAAACGCAGAAAGAAGTATTTATTAAAACTTAAAATTAAGATATTGTTCTACGAAACAAACAAGCGCGAAAAATTTAAAGCGCTAAAACAAGGTAAAAAAGACGCAAAAGAATTTAGTAATTCAATGATTAAAAAGTATAGCTTTTTAACTGAAAAACAAGGAGAAAACCAATGACGATTATTGTTACAGGCGGCGCAGGATTTATAGGCAGCAATTTCATATTCCATATGCTTAAAAAGTATCCCGATTACCGCATTATTTGTTTGTACAAGCTGACTTATGCCGGCAACCTTTCAACGCTTGCGCCCGTTATGAATAATAAAAATTTCCGCTTCGTTAAAGAGGACATTTGCGATAGAAAGGCAGTCGATAAACTGTTTGAAGAGGAAAAGCCCGATATCGTAGTAAATTTTGCGGCGGAAAGCCACGTTGACAGAAGTATCGAAGACCCCGAGGTTTTCTTAAAAACCAACATCTTGGGTACGGCGACTTTAATGGCCGCGTGCAGAAAGTTCGGTATAAAGCGATATCATCAGGTTTC
>JAIDQV010000189.1 GCA_029062045.1 Clostridia bacterium | reverse complement strand
CCGTCAAGCGTGATTACGCCCGCGCCGCCGATATTGATTACGCCCATTTCACGGCGCTCTAAGAAGTAGTTTGTTGCAAGCTCTTTAAAGGTGCCGAGGGACAAAGTTTTCTTCACAGGCATTGCGCCGCCCGCGATAATTCTGTCCTGGTGGGAATAGGTTAAAAGAATATCGTCTGCTTCAAAAAGTTTTTCAATTAAATATTTTTCCCGAAGTTCCGTGGTGTCGTACTTTTTGGAATCGTCGGGGTGGTTTGCGTAACGAATATCGAATTTCATATTTAAATTTCACTCCACTTTTTGTTTATAAATTCAATGCAAGGGATTATGTCGTCGCCCGTGGTGCCTTCCAAAACAAGGTATGCGTTTTTGTCGTACTTCTTTATTTTGGAAAGAATTTTATCAAAGTCGAACATGCCTTTGCCGGGGGGGACCTGTTTTAACTTACCGTCTTCGAACACACAGTCCTTTATATGGAAAACGACAATGTTGTTAAATGTCTTTAACCCCTCGTCGAAAATTTCAAGGTAGTTTTGATAGTTGGACGCGTCGAGATAATTGTAAATATCGAAAATAACTTTGATATTGTCGGCGTTGATTTCGTCGATTGCGCGCTTCAAGGTTGAAACGTTCCAACAAACGTGCCCTGCCGCGCCTTCCATTCCTACGAACGCGCCAACTTCCTTTGCGTATGCGGCAAGTTCTTTAAAGGTTGAAATTACAGTTTGCAAAGCCTCTTCGGTGCGGTTCAAGGGATTATAGGTCCACTTGTCGTCGTTGAACGAGCCCGTTTCCGAGCCGACTATATTACAGCCGAGATTTTTTGAATACTTTAAGTAATCTTTGAAAACCGCTTTGCAGGAGGCAACCTTTTCTTTATTGGAATGAACGGGGTTGAAATACGCGCCGATTAAAGGAACGGAAATTCCCGCGGCTTTAAGCGCGCTGCCTATCGCCGCGGAGTTAGTTTCGTTCAAAGCGTCGGGGGCGTATCTTATTTCGTCCATAAATTTGTACGCAACAAGCTGAACGGCGGATATACCGCAAGCGTTCGCCTTTTGTATTGCGTTGTCAAGCCCCTTTACGCCGAGGTCGTGCGTACGGAATGCGATTTGCATTATCTCTGTACACGGCCGCTGCCGTCGCCGCCTGCAAGAGCTTCAACTTCCTTGCGGGATACAAGGTTGAAGTCGCCGGGGATGGTGTGCTTCAATGCGGAAGCCGCAACGCCGAATTCGAGCGCGGACTTGAAGTCCTTACCGTCTAAGAAGCCGGTGATAACGCCGCCCGCAAAGCTGTCGCCGCCGCCTACGCGGTCAACGATGGGATGCAAAGAATAAGTTTTGGAATGATAGAATTCCTTGGTTTCAGCGCTGTAAATGCAAGCCGACCAGCCGTTGTCCGATGCCGAGTGGCTTACGCGGAGGGAAGAAATTGCATACTTGAAGCCGAGGTCTTTGCACATTCTTTCAAAGATGTCCTGGTAGCCTGCAAGTTCCAAATCGCCCTTGGTTACGTCGGTTTCGCCGGGCTTGTAGCCGAGAACGAGGTCAGCGTCTTCTTCGTTGCCGATGCAAACGTCAACGTACTGCATGAGGTTGGTCATAACCTTTTTAGCCTTTGCGCTGTTCCATAATTTTTTACGGAAGTTCAAGTCGCAGGATACGGTAACGCCGTGCTTTTTAGCTGCCTTTAACGCCTCTTCGGTTAATACTGCCGCGGTGTTGGAAACTGCGGGTGTAATGCCCGTGAAGTGGAACCAGTCAGCGCCCTCGAAGATTGCGTCGAAGTCGAAGTCTTCGGGCTTAGCGGTTGAAATTGAAGAATGAGCTCTGTCGTAAACGACTTTGGAAGGTCTTACGGATGCGCCCGTTTCAAGATAGTAGATACCAAGGCGCTCGCCGCACTTTGCAACATGGCTTACGTCAACGCCGTACTTTCTTAAAGAAGCAACTGCGCACTCGCCGATTTCGTTATCGGGAACTGCCGTTACGAATTCAGCTTTATGACCGTAGTTTGCGCAGGATACTGCAACGTTAGCTTCGCCGCCGCCGTAGTTGATGTCAAACTCGTCAGCCTGAATAAACTTTTCGTTGTTGGGGGTGGAAAGACGAAGCATAATTTCGCCCATGGTTACAATCTTTTTCATTTTGATTTTCTCCTATTTTTTATTTATCTTATTTTATTAATTCCCTTGGCTTGGAAGTCAAGAGTTTATTTCTTTAATACAAGGTGTACAGCGAAACCGCCGAACTCGTGTTTGAGGTAAGCGACGTTCATTATACCTTCCGCGTTGTATTTGATGGAAGTTTCGTCAACGTCGTACCCGCGCTGTTTAAGCTGATACAGAGCGCGCTTTACCGAGTTGGTTGCAACGGCGATGTGCCCGTGCGTGCCTTTGAAGGGCTTTTTCATCATTTCCATATAAGTGGAAGCGAATACCGAGCTGTTGCCGACCTTCTTCGTAAAGCCGAATGCGTTGTCGAACTCGTCCGCAACTGCCTCCGCTTCTTCGGGGTTAGCGCAGTTAAGACCTACGTGAACCATTGTGAAGCCAAGCATTTTATCGATAGCTTCGCGGCAAAGTTTGGTTATGCCCGCCCAGTCGCCTGCGTTTACGAGGTTTGCGGGAACTATCCAGCTGCCGCCGCAACAAACTACTTTGGGATATGCAAGGTAAGTGTTGAGGTTATCCGCCGTAACGCCGCCGGTAGGCATAAAGCGCATCGAAGAATAGGGTGCGGAAATTGCCTTTATGTAGCCAAGCCCGCCCGCCTGCTCTGCGGGGAAGAATTTGGCGAAGTCGAGACCTAATTCCAAAGCCTGCTCTATTTCGCTTGCCGATGAAAGACCGGGAGCGAAAGGCACGCCTTTATCCAGGCAGTGCTTTACCACTTTGGGATTAAGACCGGGGGCCACTAAGAATTTTGCGCCCGCCTTGATTGCCGCGTCCGCTTGCTCACAGGTTAAAACCGTGCCCGCGCCCACAAGCATTTTAGGGTATGCTTTGGTCATTCTGCGGATAACTTCGTCCGCGCCCTTTGCACGGAAAGTAACTTCTGCACAGTTGATACCGCCGTCGATAAGCGCTTTTGCAAGGTTTTCGGCATCGTCTACGTTATCCAATTTGATAACGGGTACTATGCCGACGTTTTCAAGCTCGTCAACAAGCGCGTTGATTTTGTCCTTAACTGTCATAAAATCCTCCCACTTATTCATTATTATACATAATAATTATATCACCGCCGTTTTTTATTGCTATACACAAAACGGATATGTTTATATACTTTTCGGATATAACTTAAAATCCCCTGCGCGGTATTTGCACAGGGGATTTGTATGTTTTTATCTGCCGAGCCAGCCGCCGTCGACTGCAAGGGTAAAGCCGTTGACGTAGTCCGAAGCGGACGAAGCGAGGAATACTGCCGCGCCCTGTAAATCTTCGGGGGTGCCCCACCTGCCTGCGGGGATACGCGACAAAATGTCCGCGCTTCTTTCACCGTCCTGACGGAGGGCTTCGGTGTTGTTGGTTGCCATGTAGCCGGGGGCGATGCCGTTGATGTTTATGCCGTACTTCGCCCACTCGTTGGCGAGGGTCATAGTTACGCCTTTGATTGCCGACTTGGAAGCCGTGTAAGAGGGAACCCTTACCCCGCCCTGATAGGAAAGCATTGAGGCAATGTTTATTATTTTACCGCCGTTGCCCTGCTTTATAAACTGCTTTGCGACGGCTTGGGTTAAGAAGAAAACGGTTTTTAAATTTACGTTTAAAACGCTGTCCCAATTCTCTTCGGAAAACTCAATACTGTCCTGGCGCTTTATAACGCCCGCGTTGTTTACGAGGATATCTATTTTACCGTACTTTTCCAAAGTCTTTTCTATAATCGCAGGTATTACGGATATATCGCTTAAATCGGCGATGACGTTGTAAAAGTTTTTGCCGCAAAGTTCGGCTGTTTCGTCGCTTGGACGGCGGGATACGCCCACCACCTTTGCGCCTGCCTCGGTATAGGCTTTGCATATACCTTGTCCGAGCCCCGTATTACTGCCCGTAACTATTGCGACTTTATCTTTTAAACTGAATTTATCAAGTATCATATTTCACCCTTATCATATTTATTAAATTAATCATACACCCTTTAAATACATTTTGCAAGGGGTTATTTTTCGAATACGACTTCGCCGCCCGCAGGGATTTTATAAACCTTACTGCGGATTTCAATATAAACGGGCGTGTGCGAGGGGTTGAAAACCCTTTCTCCGTCCAAAGAATATACAAGGCTGTTGTAGGCTTGGACGTAGTCGTAAATTTCGCCGTTAGTTGCAAACCAAATATCTTTTTTATGCTTTGCAAGCTCGGCACAAGTGTTTTCGATTATATCCCAGTTGTTATTATCGTCAAACTCGTAGCTGTGCCCCCAGATATACAAAAGCCAGGGCTCGCGGTGCTTGAATTCCTGCGAGGGCGAACTTTGTAAAAACTTTGTGAGAAGTTCGTTTAGGCGAGGGTCGCCGTGGTGACAGGTGGGTTTTAAGCGGAGCCAATCCTGGGGGATTTCAAAGGAATACGAGGGCTGGGTTGTGCGGGCGTAGGTTACGCCGAGGGCTTTGAGCGCGGAAACTATTTCGTCGTTGTAGCCGTTGTATGCGTAAGCCATTCCGCGGACTATGCGGCCGAATTTGTTTTCAAGGTAAAGCCTGTTTTGCACTACTTCGTTTATGGCTTCGGGCAGGGGCACTTTGTTCATAAAAATATGGCGCGCGCCGTGAAGGGCAACCTCGTGTACGCCTTCCGAAAATGCGTTGAAGGTTTCCTCTTCATTCATTCTGTGGTGCCAATTTTCGCAGTCGAATAAAAGGCTGTTTAAATTGAAGGTGCCCTTTATTCCGTATTTGTTAAATATTTCGAGAAGGGTTAAATCAGCTTTGACGCCGTCGTCGTAGCTGAACGTTGCCGCCTTTTGCTTGCCGCCGGGGAAGCGCATATATTTTTCTTCAAACATCTGCCTGAACATCGTTATCCTCCTTATCTTCTATAATTTCGGGTTCGGGCAAGTCCGCCGCACCGTCTAGTGCAATTACGGGCACGCTGTCCGCTTCGGGTTCGGGCGGGGGGTCCTTCAAAAGCCCCGAAGATTTCTTCCATCTGCCCGAAAGTAGTCTTGACAGGAACAGCACCGAACGCAGTACCCAGTCCGAACACATACCTATCCAATAGCCCATTGCGCCCAACCTGGGAAGCCCGGGGATTTTATCCGTAGTCATTAAGAACGCAAGACCGACGCGCATTACGAACATTGAAATTACCGCGCAGTACATTACGTATTTTACGTCCGACGTGGCTTTTAATATTGCGGGCGTGGTGAACGATAGCGGATATGTTACGAGCTGGAAGAAAAGACAGAAGTAAAGACACTGTTTGCCGATTTCCTTAGCCTCTACGCCGAAGCCGTACAGATTGACTATCCAGGGCACGGTTGCAAGAATTATTCCGCAACATATACCGTTCATGATATACGAAAGAAGGAACATCTTCTTCATATAGTGCTTGCATTGTTTGATGTCGCCCGCGCCCACCGCCTGACCTATTACGGTCAGACAGGAAGTGCCTACGCCGCCGCCGACAACCGACGCAATGTTGTTGATTTGGTTGGCGATGGTGTTGCCGTTTGCCTGTACGTTAATATGTTTAACGTTGCCGAGCTCGTCAATGACTTCCTTTGCAAATTCGCCGTTGGCGTAACAACCCGCGTTGACGAAAGTGTTAGTCATAAGTTTGCCGAGCTGGAAAAGACAGCTTTCTATACCCGCGGGAATGGCGAGCTTTAAAATCTTTTTTATCATTTTGCCGTCGAAGCGGAATTTTTCGAATATGCGGACGCAAACGGTATTCTTTTTATTGGAAAGAAGGATTAGCATAAACACGGCGGGTATTCCGCGGCATATGAGAGTTGCCAGACCTACGCCGATAACGCCCATATTCAATACGAATAAAAACAGCGCGTTGAGACCTATGTTCAATATGCAGCTTATAGCGGCGCTGACCATTGTGAAAAAACTTTTGCGCTGTACCCTAAGTAGTGCGGCGCAGGCGTTGAAAAGACCTATGAAGGGGAACGACGCGGCTGTTACGTAGAAATAAGTTTGCTGATAACCGAATACCGTAGGGGTTACTTCGCTGTAAAAGAGTTTTAAAAGGGGCCAGTTGAGAGCAAGGCACAGTCCGCCGATACAGACCGACATAACGAGAACCAAGAAAAGCATTTGCTTTGCGCTTTTGTTGGCGGTTTCGATATCGCCCGCGCCGATAAGCTGAGAGGTTATAATTGCCCCGCCCGTACAGAACGCCGAAAACAACTGGATTATGAGGTTGTTCATATAGTCGACGTTGCCGACGGCATTGCTTGCGTTTTCACCTATTTCGGGAATGTTGGAAATCATCATAGAGTCGAAAAGCCCCAAAGAGGTTGAAAAAATCTGTTCTATGACGATTGGCAAAATTAAAAAAAGAAGGGCTTTGCCGGTAAATAACGTGTACTTAGGTTTTGTTTTGGATTTTGTCATACCTGCCCTCCTTTTTAAATTCACTATATTGTAATACTTTAATATTTAAAAGTAAAGCGATTGAAGCGCGCCCGCAGGTTGAAACCCGGGGCGCGCTTTGATTTTATTTTATTCTGTTATCTGTACAGGTAACGCGGAAATACTTGAAGGTTGCACTACCTTTACTACCCTCTTCACCGCGGGCGTAGATACCTATTTTGGCGCCCGTCCAAACTCCGCGTTCGGCATAGAATTTGTGTGTGAACGCGCTTCCGCCGAAAGAGAATTTATAGGATAAGCGGTTGGGGGCTTCGTACTTGGCCGAAATTTTGAAGGTTACACTGCCCTCGTCGTAGGGCTGGCTTTTTGCCAAAGTTTCGTCCTCTTCCCCGCCTATGGTGCCCTTGCGGATTTCAAGGAAGTTCTGCCCTCCCCTGCGCACTACGCAAACGTAGGCGTAACTTCTGCCGAAGACGGTGAAGCCAACCTCGTCGCCGTCGTTTACGAGGTTTAATTTGCATTTGCAGTTGACGGCGAAATTCTTGTACTGCACCTTTTGCATGACGAGCTGGGGAAGGTCGGAGAGAGCGGGTTTTTCAAAATAGCAACAGTTGAGTTTTAAACCGCGTTTGAAGGTAAACCACTCTGCCTTTCTGTTTGCGGGGGTTTGCCAGATTAGTGAAAGTTTGTCGCCTTCAAACTCGTCCGAAGGGTCTATCTTTGCGCCCGTTTCAAAGTCAACGGGGTAATCGCCGCCCTCAACGGGTGCGCCCGCCATTCCGTCGTGTTGCCAAACTCCGCAAATGACCCAATCGTTATCCCATACGGCGGGTTGAAGGTGAACCACGCGGCCGTAGGGGCCCATATCCTGGAAGTGCATGAACGCCCATTTTTCGCCGTTGTCATCGAGGTCGATGAGCGCGCCCTGATGGGGGCCGTTGACGGGGGAATCACCCTGCACCATTATAATTTTGGTTTCCCAATTACCGTAAATGGTTTTGCTTCTGAGGGCTACCTGCCAGCCCGTTTTAACGCCGCCCGCAGGTGCAAGGATATAGTAATAATCGCCGTGCTTGTAGAACTTGGGGCCTTCGATTTTGGGGGAGATATCGCGGCCGTCGTAGATGACTTTGTAGTCCGTCGTTCTTTCCTTTAAGTCCTCGTCCGCCTCGAATACGGCAAGGCGGGAATTGAAGCCTATCCTGCTTTTTACGAAAGCGAAAACTACGTAGCACTTGCCGTCCGCCCAGATGGGGCAGGGGTCTTCGTAGCCCGCGCCCGTGAGAAGGGGTCTAAGCAGCGACCATTTGCCGTAGGGGTCGGTTGTTTCGGCAACGAAGATGCCTTCGTCGGGGAAGGGAATTAGACAATAGAATTTGCCGTTGTGGTACCTGATTGAAGGCGCCCACGCACCGTGGCCGTGGCAAACTTTGTTGAACTTTTCAAAGGGAAGTTCGCCAATTACGTGGTTTATAAGTTCCCACTCGACTAAGTTTTTAGAGTGAAGAACGGGCACGCCCGGAACGTGGTTGAAGCTGGACGCCACCATATAATAATCGTCCCCCACCCTTATGACGTCGGGGTCGGAATAGTCGGATAACAAAACGGGATTTTCGTATTTCATTTTTGCTCCTTGGTTAATGTGCTGAGGGTGTGTTTTAAAAGCGTGTACGCTTCTTCGGGGTCGGAAGTAGAGAGAACGGCTTTTTCCATAGGGCACATATCCGTGCCCGCGCGGTTGATTATTTTTTCAGTTAAAGTTTGAAAGGTTACGGGAACGCCGTTTTCTTCCAAAACTTTTTGGGCGCTTTTTGAAAGGGTTTTTGCAAACACTTCCTTTATGCCGCATTTTATAAAGAGAAGCGCCGCCGCCTTACCCACCACTATATCCGCAACCGAATAGCCGGCAAGATTGACGCCGTCGGCAATGAAGTTCATCATGGGCGAGATGCCGCGCTTTTCGCTGTAAAGGCAGTTGCCGTTTTTGCAAAGACAGATGGTGTGCCCTGCGAGGCTTTCTTTGGCGGTTTGTAAATCTGTCATTTTTCAAACTCCTTGGCAACGCTTGTTAAAAGCTCGCGTATGGGCAGGTGCTGTGGACAAGCCTTTTCGCACTTGCCGCACTTTATACATTCCGAAGCCTTGCCGCGGTCTTTGGTGTGGACTTGGTTGTAATAATAATCCGCGTTCCAGTCGTGGTAGATGTTTTTTGTGTTCAAACACGCAAACAAATCGGGAATGGAAATCTTTTGGGGACAGCCGTCCGTGCAATAGCGGCAAGCCGTGCAGGGAATTAAATTCATAGCCTTAAATACTGCGCAAACGCTGTTTACCGCTTTAAGCTCTTTTTCGGTGAGGGACTTGAAGTCCTTCATATAAGATATGTTGTCGTTCATCTGCGATAAATCGCTCATACCCGAAAGCACCATAAACACGCCATTGCAACCAGCGGCAAAGCGGATTGCATAGCTTGCGGAGCTTGCCCGGCCTAGCTCTTGGAAATATTTTTTTGCGTCTTCGGGAAGATTGACGAGGTTGCCGCCCTTTACGGGCTCCATCACTATTACGGGCTTATTGTGCTTATTGCAAACTTCGAGGCATTTTTTAGACTGAACCGCGGGGTCGTCGTAGTCGACGTAGTTGAGCTGGATTTGAACTGCCTCGATTTGCGGGTACTCGGTTAGTATTTGGTCAAGTACTTCAGCCGTGTCGTGGAAGGATATGCCGAAGTGTTTGATTTTGCCTTCCTTTTTAAATTCGAGAGCTTGCTCGTATGCGCGGCACTTTTTAAAATGGGCGAAGATTTCCTTGCTTTGCGCGTGCATTAAATAAAAATCGAAATAATCCACGCCGCATATTTTTAATTGACTTTCAAAGAAGGGGCGAACCTCCGCCTCCGTATTGAAGTAAGGCTGCGTTAGCTTGTTGGTGAGGATATATTTATCGCGGGGGTAGCGCGCGACAAGGCAGTCGTGCAAAGCAATTTCGCTTTTGCCCGAAAGATAGCCGTGCGCCGTATCGAAATAGTTGAAGCCGTTTTCAATAAACGCGTCAATCATTTTGTTGAACTCGGCGTAGTCGACGTTGTCGCCGTTCATAGGCAAACGCATACAGCCGAAACCGAAATTTTTATGTACTTCTTTAAACATATTAACCCTCTAATTTATCGTACTCTTCGTCGGAAACGGGTTCGCACCACTCGGTTTTGCCGTTGACTGCGGGGACCTCTATTGCAAGGTGCTGAAAGTAGCTGTCCTTTGCCGCGCCGTGCCAATGCTTTACGTTTGCGGGAATATTGACTATATCGCCCGCCTTTAACGCGCGGGGGGATTTGCCCCACTCGCAGTACCAGCCCTTGCCTGCGGTAACTACCAAAATTTGACCGCCTCCCTTTTCGGCGTGGTGGATGTGCCAGTTGTTACGGCAACGCGGTTCAAAGGTTACGTTGCCGATAGAAACCTGCTCGGTCGAAAGCATATTGAGATAACTTTGACCTATGAAATATTTTGCATACGCATCGTTTTTTTCGCCTACGGGGAAAACGCTTAAATTTTCTTTATCCATTTTATACTCCTTTTGAACAGTATATCAAAAATTTTGGGAAAGTTCAATAGAATTTTTTAGCGGAAAAATGACGGGCGAAATTTTTTGCCCGTCATTTTCAATTTTTTATACCAAACTTGTTTTATTGAGTATTACGTTGCTTATTGCACCGAGGCCTACGGCGAACAATGCGCCGCCGGCAAGCGTCATAATAACGTGTAAGAAGTTTGCGTTGAGGGGCGTCATCATGGGAATCATCATAAACATAAACGCACCGCATCCCAAAGAGAGAAGTATCGAAAGCCAAGTGCGCTGTTTTGCAACGACTGCGAACAGAAAGTGCAACGAAGAAAATACCGCTACAAGGAAGATTTTAGAGAACAGACAAGCAATTATTCCACCTGCGTTGAAACCTTCCATTGTGAAAGGTAGTCCGCCGATTGCGCCGCCGAGCATTGCCCCGATAAAGAAAGCAAGTATCATTATCGCGCCGCCCGTAAAGCAAACTAGAGATTTAGAGAAAACGTAGTCCACCTTTTTGGAACGGACGGTAAACAGGTTCTTTGCGTAACCGCTTCTGAAATCTTCGGCGGTGAATACGCATACGAGTACGGCAATTAAAAAGTACATTAAATTCATATTGCACATAGTCGTTAAGTCCATTGACATGCCCGCAGCAGCATCGCCGCCGCTTACCGAGCTTATTGCCTGCCACACGTTTGTGAACATTGCCGTAGCTTCTTCACCTTCTTCTGCGCCGCCCATGAAAGAAGTCATTACCAAGATAAGTATTGGCATAGCAAGACTTACGCCCGCCATTATATAAACGAGCGGCATTGTGAACATTCTTTTGAAGTCCACTTTGAGCATGGTTTTAAGTCTTTTCCGAAAGGTGGTTTTTTCAAACTTTGCTTCCATTTATCTGCCCTCCTTCATCAAGTCGATGTAGTACTCTTCCAAGCCGATTTTATTGGTTTTGATTTCCGTAACGGCAATGGTGAGTTCGTTATAAAGATAGTTTACGACTTCTTCGGCTTTAACGGCGTCGTAGATACGGATATATTCTTCTTCGTCAATTTCGATACGGGAATATTTGCGTTCGAGGGCGGCTTTTACCGTAGCCGTATCTTTGGCTTTAAGTGCAACGTATGTACGGCAGTTTGCGTTCAGTTCTTCGGCAGTCATTTCGGCTATCATTTTGCCGCCGCGGACGATTCCGTAGTGGGTGGCGATTTTTTCAAGCTCGCCGAGTATATGAGAAGAAATTACAACCGTACAGTTATAGTTTTTAGTAACGTCCGTCAGCACTTCGCGCATTATGCGCATACCGTCGGCGTCAAGCCCGTTGATGGGTTCGTCGAGAATTAAAAGCGTGGGATTGCCGAGAAGCGCAAACGCTATGCCGATACGCTGTTTCATACCCAGCGAACAGTTTTTGTATTTGTTGCTTGCCGAGCCTTCCATATGAACGACTTTTAAAACTTTGCGCACCTCTTCTTCGGCGTTTTCGATACCGAGGTTTGCCGCTTGCAACATCATGTTGTTCCATACGCTGTAATTGGGGAAACAGCCGGGGCTTTCGATGAGTACGCCTATTTTTGCCCTGACGTCGGCGTCTTTATAGTCCCTGCCGAACAGCTTTACTTCACCGCCGCTGGGGTGAATAAGTCCGCAAATGATTTTTTCGGTAGTGGATTTGCCCGAACCGTTTTCGCCGATAAAGCCGTATATTGCGCCCTGCGGGACTGTCATATTAAGTCCGTTCAGTGCTTGCTTCTGACCGAAGTTTTTGGTTAAATTTCTTATTTCTATTGCGTTCATTTTGCACCTCTTAGTAGCAGTCGCGCTTGTTTAAAATAAGCGTTCCTAAAACGTTGTAAACTACCGCCCATACAACCGAGTTCATAAGACATATGAGCAAGGTCAAGGCGTTACTTGAAAGGCAGGCGTAAACGGACGAGCCGTAAAGGAATATGTTGAGTGCGGGCGTGTTGCCGATTACTGCCGCCGCGCCGATTACGGGGATACCCGTGCCGAGTACGAAGCAAAGGGCGATTGATATGCCGAACTTCGAGCGGAAAATAATATTGATAAAAGTGTAAAGGCTTGCCCAGCCCAAGCTCATTATCATTTTGCCGAGGATAGCACAGATAAGCGAACCCGCATTGACAGTGAACGGTAAACCCGTTGCCGAACCTGCAACCGTACCGCCGATAAGATAGGTTACGCACATACAAACCATTGAGAACGCGCCGAGCAGGGTTTTGGAAATCATATAGTCTTGCTTTTTTGCGTGGGTGGTGAAAAGCTGTTTTACGTAGCCGCTTTTATAGTCGTGCCCGATGAAAATGGAAATCATTATTCCGCCGAAGATGAATACCATATTCATATTCGCGTAGTCGCCCATATCGCCTATGACATACAGCGGATTGTTTGCCGCGATAATCTGCCAGGCGTTTGTGAACATGCCCGCAGTTTCACCGTCGCCGTTCATATTGCCCATTGAAACAAGTGCGGGAATAAGTGCGGCAATGCACAGAAATATGTATAAAAGCGGCGTGTGGAACAGACGGTAAAAGTCAACGCCGAGCATACCTTTTAAGCGTTTGAAAAAGCTAGGCTTATCAAATTGCAACATAGCTGTATTTTCCATTTTACGCCTCCTCCTTTTTGCTCATAAGACTGATATAGTATTCTTCCAAGCCGACTTTATTTTTTGCAACTTCGCTTACGGTGTGGCCGTTGTCAAGCAGGCACTTTACTATGGCTTCGGTATCGTCAACGTCGTAAACGCGGATATACTCTTCTTCGAGTTTTGCGTTGCCGAATTTTTGTTTTAAAAGCGCCGCCGCGCCGTTCATATCTTTGGTTTTAAGAGATACGAACACACGGGAACGGGCGTCCATTTCCTGCGCGGACATTTCCTGAATAAGCCTACCCTGACGGATAATGCCGTAGTGGGTTGCTATCTTTTCAAGCTCGCCTAAAATGTGCGAAGAGATAAGCACGGTGCAGTTGTAGTTTTGCGTGATGTCAACGAGTATTTCGCGCATAATGCGCATACCGTCAGTATCGAGTCCGTTGATAGGTTCGTCGAGAATTAACAGCGCGGGATTGCCGAGCAAAGCCATTGCAATGCCTATCCTCTGCTTCATTCCGAGCGAACAGCTTTTAAACTTGATTTTTGCGCTGTCTTCCATACGGACGATTTTTAAAACGCGGTTGATTTCTTCCGTGCGGTTTGCAATTCCCAAATTCAAGGCTTGCATCATAAGATTTGCCCAAACGCTGGAATTGGGGAAACAGCCTGCGCTTTCTATTAATGCGCCCACTCTTGCGCGCACGCCCGCATCCGAATAGTCTTTGCCGAACAGTTTAATTTCGCCGCCGTCGGGAACGAGGTGTCCGCATATAAGTTTTTCGGTAGTGGATTTGCCCGAACCGTTTTCGCCGATAAAGCCGTATATTGCGCCGACGGGGACGGTCATATTGAGATTATCCACCGCGTACATTCCGCGAAAACTTTTAGATAAGTTTCTGATTTCTATTGCGTTCATATTATCCTCTTTGCTGATTTTTTAAATTTGCTTCGTAGTTTATTTTTGTTATTTCACTCTTGCCGCCGACTATCATAAATACGCCGATAATTACTGTTAAAAGGCAAACCGCCGCGCCCGTTACCGCGTTGAATATATCGGTGTTGAAATCTGCCGAGAACGAATGAAACATTGCCGTTTGCAACGCAAGAACGGAAACGAGCATATCCGCAATGTTTATGCTGCGAACCGCTTTGACGGTCATATCGGTCGACTTCCTCGCCTTTACCAAATGCCTTATCGTCATAACTACTTTATAGAAGGTATAAGTGGCGGAAACGTAAATCATTAGCCCTTCATGGGAAAACGAAGCCTTTTCCGCAACCATTAAAAGTATTGCGATTGACAAAGGCAGGGTAAGCAAACAGATGACTATTCCGCAGTTTTTATAAATTTTTGCGCGGCTGATTTTCTCTTTATGCTCGTTTATATTTTCGCCGCGCTTGCGCTTTCTTCTGTGATAGAAAACGACGACTGCGCGCATTACTACAAGCATTATGTAGTAACAAGCAAGCATACCGTACCATATTGAAAGCAGTGCAATACCCAGCATTGCGTAAAATGCGGCGTAGCCCGTTGTGATAACGAGAGATACGACGGTAAACACGACGGTGCGGAAGTCGTAGTCCGAAAACCTGCGCGCGAGTCTGTTTTGATTGAGCTTTGTTTTGATTTTTTCTTTTAAATTCATACCGTCCGCAAATGCTCCACCGTTTGTTTACAATGATAGTATAGTATTATTTGAGCATATACACCACAACACAAAAACCGAAAAGTGTCGGTTTCTGAAAAGTTTTTTACAGCAACGGCGAAAACACTTTTACCATTGCGCGGACAAATTTTTGCCATAAATTTTCTTTCAACGTACCGCTTACGATATGTATAGACTTTAATTGCGTATCGAGAAAATCTTTTTTTATGTCCTCGATAACCTTGTGATTATATATCCAGACGCCGTTTTCAAAATGATGCACGAGCGAACGGTAGTCCATATTTATCGTCCCAACGATAGCCGTTTCATCGTCGGAAAGATATGTTTTTGCGTGGACAAATCCGCTTT
The DNA here is from genome assembly GCA_029062045.1 of Clostridia bacterium. Lineage (GTDB taxonomy): Bacteria > Bacillota > Clostridia > Christensenellales > Borkfalkiaceae > Coproplasma. The sequence continues at coordinate 19,140 of JAIDQV010000189.1, read as the reverse complement.
CGTATTCATAAATTTTTACGCCTGCCTGTATAAGCCTATTATAATGACTGCGCGTCATTGAAAATACGAGTTTCTTGTCGGGGATATGCGGCGTTATTATACGAACGTCCACACCGCGCATAGCCGTGTTTTCAAGAGCGTGGATAAGCTCGTTATCTATAATCAAATACGGTGTGGTTATATAGACGTACCGCTTTGACTGATTTAACATATTGAGTATGGCGGTTTTTGCAACTTGCCTTTCGTATATGGGTTTAGGCCCGTCGCCGAACGGTATGCAATAACCCTCCTGCTCACATTGTTCATAGCCGTAATAATCGGGAAAATTATCGTCGGCTTTATTGTCGTTTAAGCCGTAATCTATTAAAAACAGCCTTGTCAATTCGTTTACCGCTTCGCCCTGCAAACGCAGTCCTACGTCTTTCCAATGCCCGAAGCGTTCTATACGGTTGATATATTCGTCGGCAATATTTACGCCGCCCGTATAACCGACCTTGCCGTCGATAACCGTAATTTTTCTATGGCTGCGGTTGTTGAACTCGTTATTGGCTTGCCCGCGAAGACGGGAAAACGGAACTGCTTTTATTCCGAACTTTGCAAGTTTTTTGTAGTAATTGCCGGGCAAGGTCATCATACAGCCTATATCGTCATAGACAACGCGAACCTCTACCCCGCTTGCCGCTTTTGCTTTGAGTATCTCTAAAACCGTGTTCCAGAATAAGCCGCCCTCTATGATGAAGTATTCCATAAAGATAAACTTTTCGGCTTTTTTCAAATCCTCGACCATAGCGGCAAATAACTGCTCGCCGAGCGGAAAATACCGTATATCGGTATTTTTATAAATGTGGGAATCTGACAGCTTCTTTAAAATGGCGGCTTGCGAAACGATTATTCCGTCTTGCGAACTTATTTTTGCGAGTAGACCCGTATCGTCTTTTTTTATGCGCTGTTTTGTAAGCCTATCCAATCTTTTGATTTGCTTTTTGTTCAGCTTGCGGGAATAGAACATAAAGTAAAGCATAAACCCGACGATGGGAATAAGCATAACGAAGAACAGCCACGGCAACTTATAGTCGGGGTTGTCTTTGCGGTTAATAATTGCTATTGCAACGCCGAACTGCGTCAAAACTACAGCAAAGTAGAAGTACGGAATATATATAGTTAAAAACGTCATTACCGCAATAACGGCAAGCGTTTCTATTGCGACGAGAAAAATTGCAACGATATAGCGGAACGGGATATAATTTATTTCCCGCTCCACCTGTTTGTTATATTCGTTGACAATTATTTTCTTCTTCATAGGTACTCCGTAAATTTTAATGCGGAATTTCTTTAACTACTTTGCAAGGGTTTCCTACCGCGACCGTATAGGGTGGAATGTCTTTCGTTACAACAGAGCCTGCGCCGATTACGGCACCCTCTCCTATCGTTACGCCCGGCAAAACCGTTACGTTTGCACCAAGCCAAGTTTTATCGCCGATAGTAACGGGTTTATCGCAAAACCCGCCTTTAAGCCGCTCGTCCGCATCAAGCGTATGGTTTGTGCAGATGATATTGCAACCCGGTCCGATAAGCGCACAATTACCTATCGTGATAACGTTGGAATCAAGGAAGGTGCAGTTGAAGTTAATCATAGCCATTCCTTTGAAATGAATGTTCTTACCGAACACGCACTTAAAACCGTCCTCGATAAAAACGTAATTGTTATAGCCCGTAACAAGCTCTTTGACTATTGCCGTGCGTTTAGGGTCGTTCGGTCTTGCGTGGTTGAAGTCGTACAAAAGCTCTTTTACCTTGGCTTGAAAGGCAACGACTTCGGAATCTCTTCGGCTAAACTGTTCGCCCGAAAGGGCTTTTTCAAGTTCAGTCATTATCTTCGCCGTCCGTAATTTCTACTACGTACTTACCGTCAAGACCTTTGGCTTTTAAAAATGCGTTGAACTCGCGGGAAAGCTCTTCTGCGGTATAGGAAGGTGTGACAACTTGGGGAACACCGTGCTTTGCCTGTTCAATCTGTTGACGCACCCTTTCGTTGCTTTCCTTTGCGCCTTTTTTGATATTTTCGATAATGAGCTTTACTTTTGCCTTGAAGCCTTTGGTGTGTAAAAGCTCGGTAAACTCGGGGTTGGCTTCCGCCGACTGACACTTTACTTCTTCAAGCTGTGCTTTGTCGGCTGCTGCTTGTTTGCGGGTGTTTTCCGCCATGTTTGCGAATGCGACTTTGAATTTTGCCGCTATGCCTTTGGTGTGGCAAAATTCCTCAAACTGTTTGCTGATTTCCTCGTAATTAGTGTTTTGCTCCATATTTTTTAATCTCCTTATCTGAATAATTTTTTTATTTCTTTCGGCGTGGGCGAGTAATATTTTCCACTGCTGTTCGCCCGTTGCCGATAAAAACTCTTTTAAATCTTTTTCGGTCAAAACCGTGCTTTCGTTTTCATTCATTGCTTACTCTCCTGCCTGATTACACTATTAGTTTAACCCGCGATTTTTTAAAACACCACAACACAAAAACCGAAAAGTGTTGGTTTCTGATTGATTTTTTTGGGAATTTTTGATATAGTTTAAATATGAACAGGTCGGAATCGAAATTTCAGAATACCGCAGCCAAAATGGGTAGCGCGTTTATGACTTTGTTGGAAAACAAAGAGTTTGCGGATATAAGCATTATGGATATATGCCAAAAAGCGGGCGTAAACCGTTCAACGTTTTACGCCCACTATGACAATACTTACGAATTATTAAAGGAAACTTTTGAAAGCACGATAACTAATTTCCTAAACGAATGCTCTTTCGATAACCCCGTGAATTTATCGGATATGCGAAGTTTGAGCAAGGAAGATTTGAATTTTGCTTCGCCCAAATACTTGTTGCCCTACCTTAAATACATTCAAAAGCACAAAAGGCTTTACAGAATATACGCCGAAAACGCACACGTTTTCGAAGCGGGCAAAATGGACGATTATTTGATTGAAAATTTATTCGTCCCTATCTATGCAAAGCACGGCGTAACCGACAAAAAACTTATTTACTATATGCAAAAATACTTTCTTAAAGGTATTGACGCAATAATAAACGAGTGGGTGCGACACGACTGCGAAGACGACGTTTTATTTATCTGCGAAATAATAACTTACTGCGTAAGACCTATGAGTTATAAAGAATAATAAAAGCCGACAAAGTTTTTTGTCGGCTTTTATTTAATAATGACTTACTATTTGATTTTTATTTGCGGATGAACTTTTTATCGCTTGCGGGCACGCCGTCTTCGTCGGATAAGTACCGCTCGACCTTCATATGCAAATTGTATTTGTTGCGAAGCTCGGTGATTTTTGCCATCATGGGCGACGCGTGGTGCTTGTCGAGCGAAAGCTGGTCCTTCCAGCTGTCGATTAAAAGTACGGTTTCTTTATCGTCCATAGGGAAGAAGTATTCGTATCTGAGGTTACCCTCTTCGGCGCGGATATTTTTTACCGTGCCGCTCGAAAGCATTTCTTCCGCAAATTTTTTTGCGTTGCCGCCCTCGCCGCTATAATAGATATTTATTGTAATAGCCATAGTTTACTCCGCCTTCGCTTCCGTGGGAATTTTTTTGGAAAGGACGACCAACGTTTCGCACCATTTGGTTTGGGGGAACATGTCGAACGGGGTTATGCTTGTAACCTCGTACGGCGAATTGTAGCTGCACATTTTGTAGAGGGCGCCGCCTATTTCTTCTAGCCCGCCCGTAAGTAAACCTAAGTCGCGGGCGAGGGTTGCGGGGTTACAGCTTATCAAAACTATTTTATCCGCGCCGCTTTGGGCTACCGCCTTGACGACGCTACGCTCCATTCCTTTGCGGGGAGGGTCGCAAACGATTATGCGTTTTTTGCCTTCGGTAAGTTTAAAGACGTTTTCAATTTCGTTTTCAACCGCACCGCATATATTGAACATTTTACCGTTTAAGCCGTTTGCTTCTTTAAGCTCGTCGGCGAGGCGGGATGCCTCTTTTACTATTTCGACGCCGTACGCCGTGCCGCACTTTTTGGCAAGCATTGCGGTGAGCATGCCGCCGCCGCTGTACAGGTCGAGCGCAACCGCACCTTCGTCCGCTTCTTCAAGCACGCGGGCATAGAGCTTGGCGCGGATATCGTCGTTTACCTGCACGAAGGTCTGTGCGCCAGCGCGGTATTTTATGCCGCACTCTTCCGCCTCGAAATAGCCCGCGCCGCGTACAATTTGCCAACTGTCCGAGAAAATTGCGTTGCCCTGCGACGGGTTTATATTGAGAAGGAAAGTAAAGTCTTTAAAGGACTTTTCAAGTTCGGTAATTAGGGGGGCGCAGTTTATTTTTTTTGCCGTAACCAGAGCGAAGATGAATTTTCCTCCCAGCTCGCGCACGACGATACGGCGGAGAATTCCCGTGCGGGTTTCTTCGTTATAGCCCTGAACTTTATTCTCTTTCGAGAATTTTTTGACGGCGGAAATAACTTGTTTTATCCACTCCGCCTGAATAAGACAGTCGGGGATATCAACTATCCTGTGACTGTGGGGGGCGTAGAAGCCGCATATCGTTTCGCCGTTTGCGTTCACCCCTATGGGCAGGGCGAGTTTGTTGCGGTAGCGGTAATCCTTATCGCAGGGGATTGTTTCGTCAACCCTTGCTTCCACGCCGCCGATTTTCCATAAAGTAGAAGAAACCGAGTCTTGCTTGAATTTGAGCTGCGCGGTGTAATTCATATGCTGAATATCGCACCCGCCGCACTTTGTGAACACGGGGCAGGGAGGACTTACGCGGTCGGGCGATTTTGTGTTTAAATTTTCGAGTTTGCCGTAGGCGATGCTGTCCTTTACCTTTAACGCTTTGAAAGATACCTCTTCCCCGACAAGACAAAAAGGCACAAACGCCGTTGTGCCATCTGTTTTTATTATTCCTTCGCCCTCGGAACCGAGCGAGACGACTTTTCCTTGGTAGGTTTCGTTCTTTTTCATTATTTTTTAATTCTGAAAACTATTCTGTTAATTAGTATCTGACATTTGAAAATGAGGAAGTCGTAGAAGAAAAATCCGACCGTGCCCACCGTGAATATAAAAAGGAAAATGTAGCGGTTTAGAACTTCGTACACGTTTTCGGGGAAGAGCGCGCCGCCTATCATCCCGCCGAAAACGAGATAATAGCCCACTATTAAAGTGCAGTCGAACCACACGGCTTTGATTGCGAGGGCGAGCCATCTGTTTATTTTGAAGCGGATTTGAAGGGCGTTGGCAAGCGGGTGAAGTCCGAAGAACATTACGAAGGGAACTAAGTCCCAGAACTTGACCGCCGCGCCGAGTACTACGGCAAGAATTACCGTGCCCATATAGGCGAGAAAGTCGCCGAGAAAAAACTGTTTTGAAAGGGGCACCATAAGCGCGATAACCGCGACAAGGTAACCCGTAGCCGTAAGCGCGCCAAGGCCCGTCATTATGCCGAGGGACAAAGCGAGCGCCGCAACCGCGCAGGATATGCCCGATAAAGCTATTTCAAAAGTTTTAGAATTTTTGTTTTTTGACATTTTTGTTAATGCGTGGTTTATCTAAAATGCAGAGAAGCGAGTTAGGCAAGGAGCGGTGCGGCTTTGCGAGGGAGCGTACACAAACGTACGTGACCGAACAAAACGTAAACCACGACACAGCATAACGACGCTTATATGCGTTTTAACGACAACAGGTGCCGCACAAGCAGTTAATACACATGTTGATGTAGCAACATTCGATGCAGTTTGCGCAAAAGTTGCCGCCCATTTGGCTGTCCGCATCGGTAGAGTCCATTGTCTGGCCCTGGTACGCGCCCTGCTGTGAGCCGCCCGCCGTTGCCTGTGCGTCGACGTTGATTTTTTCGTTAAGTTTGCGGTATGCTTCTTTATACTTCGCGTTTTCTGGTTCAAGCTGTATTGCTATTTCAAGCTGTTTCTTGCTTTCGTTAATCCAATTTTTGCGGTAGAAAATTACGCTTTGAAGATAGTGCCATCTTGCACCGCGCTCGTTAAAGCTGTCAAGAATGCGCTGGGCGTCGGTATAGTTGCCGTCCTTTAAGTACTGCTCTGCCCGCTCGAAAAGGTCGCCGTCTTCTGTGCCCTTTTCTTTAAACTCGCTTTCAAGCTCGGAATACGCAACGTCTATTTTGGTCAGCATTTTAGCGGCGTTGTTGCCAACTTCGCCGTCTTTAAATCTGTCCTCTAAATACTTTTCCCTTAAAGCCTCGTAGGCGGCCTTGATTTCTTCAAGAGTCGCGCCTTCTTCAAGCCCTAAAAGTTCAAGATTTTTTTTATTCATTATTTTCTCCTTGTTTGCAGCCTTTACCATAGAATAACGCTCTGGTTTTCAAGGGTATGCCACGCAGGATAATATTATCCGTTAAATCGTGGTTGAAATGGAATTTGATGTTTGCAAGACTTTCGCGCATGTCCGCAAACAGGCTGTTGAAGATAAACTTCCACTCTTCGCCCTGCGTTTTGATTGCTTCTTGCTTGCACTTAATTTTGCATGAATTGTAAAGCGCGTTGTACCGCCCCTTTTTTACGTCCTTGTCGTAATCGTCCAAGGCGTCGGCAAGATACACCCACTTACCCAATGCATAAAAAAGTTTTTGAGTGTTGGGCGTGGAATATTCTTGAAGCACGGCGGAAGATATATCCTGCATCATTTGTGCGGTGGGGTCGGCCGCCTCGTCAATGACGGCACAGCCCGACTTTTCAAGCTGCGCTTGGCGAAAAGTTTCGCGTGAAACAATTTCCTTTATTTGGGGAAAACGTTTCACTGCTTTTTTAAAACCGCGCTTGTAGAGGTGACGGAAAACTCCCTTTTTGTCGCCGTCCGCTTTATCGTCGCAAAGTTTGTAATAGGCTAGGACGGTGTTTACACAACCGATGGCAATAGTAGTTTCGTCAACGGCGGCAATAGGGCGGCGTTTGAACCAGTGAATTGCGCAGTGCCGCTTTTCTATTTTTACGTCTTCGCCGCGGATATTATGAACGAGCGCGGAAGTAAACGCCATATCGTAGGTGAGCGCGCTGCGCGCCGTCTGTCCGCAGCCCTTGCCTATGCTTTTGCAAAGTCCGCAGTACAGGGCTTTATATAAAGTTTCGTCCTTCTTGAAAAGATAGGGCGCGTCGGGGTTAATATAGCCAAACATTAAAGTTGATAGAAACCTATTTTTTTATAGACTTTTGAAAGGGTGCGGTTTGCCGTGCGGGACGCGCGTTCGGCGCCCGAACGGAGAACCCCTTCAAGGTAAGATTTATCGGCAAGAAGTCTTGCCTGTTCTTTTTGAATGGGCGTAAGTTTATCGGCAACCGCCTCGCCGACGGCAAGTTTAAAATCGCCGTAGCCTTTGCCTGCGAAGTCCGCCTCCGCCTCGGCAATGGTTTTGCCCGTGAACACAGAATAAATTGTAAGCAGGTTGCTTACGCCGGGTTTTGCTTCGGGGTCGTACTTTATTTCCGAACCGCTGTCGGTAACGGCGCGTTTGAATTTGCGGATAACCGTATCTTTATCGTCGGACAAATAGATAACGCCGTTGGGGTTTTCCGCAGACTTGGACATCTTCTTGGAAGGGTCGAGAAGGTCGTTGATTTTTGCCCCGACTTTCATATAGAGAGCTTCGGGGATTTTGAACGTGGGCGAATAGATATTGTTGAACCTTTGGGCGATGTCGCGCGAAATTTCAACGTGCTGCCTTTGGTCGAGCCCGACGGGGACTACGTCCGTCTGATACAGAAGGATGTCCGCCGCCATTAAGACGGGGTAATCCATAAGACCCATATTTATATTTTCCGCATGACGGGCAGATTTATCCTTGAACTGCGTCATTCTTTCCATTTCGCCGACGTAGGTGAAGGTGTTGAGAACCCAGCAAAGCTCGGCGTGCGCGGGCACGTGCGATTGTACGTACATTACGCACTTTTCGGGGTCGATACCGCACGCGAGATAAAGGGCAAGCATAGAAAGGGTTGTTTGCCTTAAATCCGCGGGGACTTGCCTTACCGTTATGGCGTGCATATTGGCGATTGCGAAATAACAGTCGTAATCGTTTTGAAGGTTAGTCCAGTTCTTTATCGCGCCGATAAGATTGCCTATCGTTAAATTGTTGGTCGGCTGAATTGCCGAATACAAAATCTTTCTTTCTTCCATAATTTTCCACTTTTACTTTTAAATTGTACCATATATCAAGCTGAAAAGTAAAGTTATTTTTTGTTAAGCCGAATTTAATCACCTAACTTTAACAATACGCCCGCAAGATGAACACTTGCGGGCGCCTTTAATTGCTTTATTCAAATTACTTTTTTGCTTTGTAATCTTCAACGGCTTTTTTAGCATCGTCGGAAGGTGTTATCGTGGTGCCGCCGTAGTTGGAGAAGTTGTAAATCATTATGCCGCTATTGACCATTTTGGAATCTTCGTCACCTTCTTCGTGGGTGCCGCCGAAAGAGTAACCCACTACGTAGCCGCCTTTAAAGGAAAGCGAAACGGTTTCTTCACTGCCGTGGTCCCATAACGTTGCGGTATAAACGCCGTCTGAATAAGTGAAAGAATCGTAAAGCTCGGAAAGGGTTACGTCAGTACCGCCCTCTTCGGTTGAATAGGTTGAATTGAATAAGTAGCCCAAACCGCCGCTCGAGAAAGAAGTTGTTGAACCTGTCGACCATTCGGGTTTTTCCGCATTGCCGCGGTAATTTGCCGTGTAATAAGTATCCCCTTCTTTTACGCAATAAGATTCGATAACGTATTCATCGTCTTTGTATCCGTCCTCGTCTTTCAACTCGTCGGGAACGCCCGATACCGTTGTTTTAACCGTCTGCTTGACGTAAATGCCGCCGTTAGCAAGGTCGTAGGTGAATTTAGCTTCACCGACGGTTTTGCCCGTTATATTAATATTTGTAAGTTCACCCATATTGCCCGTCATCGTAGTGTCTACTTCCTGATAAGCGTCGGCAGTATAGTTTTTAGCGTTAACCGTGGCGGTTATGGCTGCCGCCCAACCCTCTTTGGAAACTTCTTCGCCCTTGTTGATGTCGTGTCCGTCGTTGCCGCCTCCGCAAGCGGTAAGACCTATTATGCCCGTAGATAAAATTGCACCTGCAACCAAGGCTGCGATTAATTTTTTCTTCATTTTCCATACTCCTTTTTGTAGAGGCGAACCTCTGTATTATCAAATATATTATATCCTTACGCTGTTAAATTTAACCTATCCGGAAATAAATTCAAGCACTTCGTCGAAGAGTTTTTTGCTGTCCACCGTTTTGGAAAAGCGGACGGGTTTATCGCGAAGTTCCAAAAGGCACTTGGGGATTGCCATAGCCGTTGCCGCGTGCAGGCGCTTTATACCTTTGAAACTGTCCTTGACGTCGTTGCCCGTAACTGCGTACAGAACGTCCTGCGGGAATTTGTAGGGGTTAGCGGTTGAAACGATGACTGTCTTAGTTTCGTCCTTTTTGTGTTTATCGAACCAGTCGAGCGCGACCTTCACTGCGCAGCCCGTGTGGGTATCCATTGTGTAGCCGACGTCCTCGAAAACTCCGTACATTGCCTCAACAGATGTTTCTTCGTCGGCGTAGCCGCCGTCGAAGGTTTCCTGAATAAACGCAAGTTCTTGGGGGTCGATGGCGTACTTGCCCGTATCTTTAAGCTGAGCCATTCTCTGCGCGGTGAGTTTTGCGTTTCTGCCCGACGCCTCGAATACAAGCCTTTCAAGGTTAGACGACAGAAGTATATCCATCGAAGGCGCGGTAGTTTTGTAGAACTCGCGGTTCATATCGTAGACACCCGATAAAAGGAAGTCCGCGATGACTTTGTTTTCGTTTGAAGCGCAGTGAAGTCTGCGAATTGGCAAGCCCATTCTTTTTGCGTAGTATGCGGCAAGGACGTTGCCGAAGTTGCCCGTGGGAACTGCGAAGTCGATTTCCTCCCCCATTTCTATTTGGTTGGAAGAAACGAGGTCGGCGTACGCCGAGAAATAGTACGCTATTTGAGGAACAAGCCTGCCGAAGTTGATTGAGTTTGCCGAAGATAAAATTACGTTCTTTTCTTTGAGTTGTGCGGCGTAGGTTTCGTTTGAGAAAATTTCTTTTACTGCGGTTTGGCAGTCGTCGAAGTTGCCCTTGACGGCAACGACGTTTACGTTCTTACCGTCCTGCGTTGCCATCTGCAATTTCTGCATTTTGGAAACTCCGTCCGAGGGATAGAAAACGCAAATTTTAACGCCGTCTGCATCTTTGAAGCCTTCGAGCGCGGCTTTGCCCGTGTCGCCCGAGGTCGCAACCAAAATTAAAATTTCTTCTTTAATTCCGCAAAGGTCACAGCTCTTCCTTAAAAGATAGGGCAAAAGGGTGAGCGCCATATCTTTGAATGCGCAGGTGGGTCCGTGCCAGAGTTCGAGCATAAACACGCCGTCGTCTATCTTTACGAGGGGCGCGGGGTCGTTACGTTCAAAACGGGAATAGGCTTCTTCGCATGCAGATAAAAGCTCTTTTTCGTCGAACTCGTCAAGAAATTTTATAATAACTTTTGCGGCGCGTTCGGCGTAGCTTAATTCGAGCATGGCTTCAAGCTCTTCACGCGATACGGCGGGGAATTTTTCGGGCACGTAAAGTCCGCCGTTTTCCGACAGACCTTTGACGATAGCGCGCGAACCCGTTACCTTTTCACCACCCCTTGTGGAAATGAATTTCATAAGACCTCCTCACGAAAAATCTTTGCTATTCTGCGCAAATCTTTTTCCGTGATTTTTAGGGGCTTCTCGCCCCTTGTGCCGCAATCTCTTGGGGCACACACATATATAATTGCGGCACTTCACCCGCGCCGAGGTGGCATAGCCACAAATTGGGTGCGCGGGCGCAAAAGCGTGGTTTTGCTTGCGCCGTTTATCGTTTTTAAAATAAATTTCGGCGGCACAAAAGAATACAGTGCCGCCGCAGTAAGTTTTTTAATAAATTTTAAACGTACTTTTTAACGAAGTCGGGAAGCTCCTCTTCGCTGCAACTGCAAGTAACCGTTACGGTTATGTTGTTTTCGCTTGAAATTTTGTCAAGCATATAGAAGATGCCGGCAAGCTCTTTTAAGCCCTTGCCCGTTATACGGGAAATGCCGTCTAAGTAAATATATTCGTGGTCGCTGTTGCAAGCCGCAACGCCCTTTATAAATCCGCAAAGAGCTTCTTCGCCTGCAACCGTCCAGTCGGTTACGTCAATAAAGCGAACGCTGCGGTTTACGTCGTACATACATCTTTTATTGTCCGTAATGAAAACGCTTAAACCTTTTGCGCCCTTTACGTCTTCGTTTGCGGCGTTTATAAGCTGTTTGGTTTTGCCCGTGCCCTTTGCGCCGTAAATAATTTTAATCATTGAAAGTCCCTCCGATAAAAGTTGATAAAGTATTATATTTACTTTTTTTATATTCTATCAGTTATTAGACGGAATTTCAAGAGGTAAACGAAAAATTTATTCGCACTCGCTGAAAAATTCTTTTATCCTTTCCAATCCTTCGAGCATATCGGCGGTTGATAATGCATAGGACAGGCGCACTGCGTCGTCGTCGCCGAAGCATACGCCTGGGGTCAAAGCGACTTGTTTGTGGGTTAAAAGAAGGTCGGCAACGTCCATACTGCCGTTTATGGGTTTGCCTTTATAGCTTTTGCCGTAGAAGTCGTAGCAAAGAAGCATTACGTAGAACGCGCCGTCGGGTTTGACGTAATCAAGACCCAGACTTTTCATTTCTTCGAGTTTTTCAATCATCTTTTCGCGACGTCTGCCGAAAGCCGCAACCATTTCTTTCATGGGCTTATCGTCCCCTTCGAGGGCGGCAAGCGCGGCGTACTGCGTCATTGTGTTGACGTTGGACGTAGAATGGCTTTGGAAGGAAGAAATGGCCTTCGCGACATTGGGCGGGCAGGCAAGGTAGCCCAAACGCCAACCCGTCATTGCATAGCTTTTTGATACGCCGTTGACGACTATTGTCAAGTCCTTCATTTCGGGCGAGCACTGCGCGATTGAGAAATGGGTTTCTCCGCCGTAGATGAGTTTTTCGTAAATTTCGTCCGCAAGTACTACGATGTTGTGTTTTACGCAAACGTCGGCTATTGCGCGGATTTCCTTTTCGGTATAGACTGCGCCCGTGGGGTTGCAGGGGCTGTTGAAGATGAACATCTTCGTGCGGGGGGAAATTGCCGCTTCAAGCTGTGCCGCCGTTATTTTGTAGCCGTGGCGGGACTTGGAATATATGTATTCGGGAATGCCGCCGCAAGCCTTGATAACCTCGGGATAGGTAAGCCAATAGGGCTTGGTCATTAACACCTCGTCCCCTTCGTTGATGACGGCGAATATCGCGTTGAATATGGAGTGCTTTGCGCCGTTGGATACGATTATCTGAGAGGGGTCGTAGTCGAGGTTGTTTTCGGTTTTAAGTTTTTTTGCGATGGCTTTTTTAAGCGCGGGAAGACCTGCCGCCGCAACGTACTTGGTGTAGCCTTTGTCAAGCGCTTCCTTTGCCGCGTCGCAAATGTGCTTGGGGGTGTTGAAGTCGGGCTCGCCGACGCCGAAGTTTATTACCTTTATACCCTCCGCTTTTAACTCGTTTGCCTTTGCCGAAATTGCAAGCGTCATCGAGGGGGCTATCGCCGAAACTCTTTTGGAAACTTCTATCATAAAAACCTCAAGTTAAATTCGTTTGGGCTTATTATACATTAATTTATAACGGTTTGGCAAATATTTTTTATTAAATGATAAAAAGCCCGCCGTGCGTTGTTGCACGGCGGGGTGATTTGCTTATTTAGTACCAAACAGACGGTCGCCGGCGTCGCCTAAGCCGGGAAGAATGTAGCCGTTTTCGTTGAGCTGTCTGTCCAGGGTGGATACGTAGACGGGGATGTCGGGGTGGGTTTCGGCAACCTTGGATACGCCTTCGGGCGCGCCGATTATCGCCATAAACTTAATCTTTTTACAGCCGCGTTTCTTTAATGCCGCCAATGCGTCGCAAGCCGAACCGCCCGTCGCAAGCATGGGGTCGACGAGGAAAACCGTTTTGTTTTCTATACCGTCGGGAAGTTTGCAGTAGTATTCCTGGGGTTCGAGCGTTTCTTCGTCGCGGTACATTCCTATGTGCCCCACCTTCGCCGTGGGGAATACCTTGTGAACGCCGTTCACCATTCCCAGCCCCGCCCTTAAAATGGGCACGATGGCGATGCTTTCTTCGGGAACTTTGTACTGCGTGGTGACTTCCAAAGGCGTTTCAACCTGCACGGGGACAAGCTCTACATCCCTCATGCTTTCGTAAGTCATCATTGTGGTGATTTCTTCGATGAGCTCGCGGAACTCTTTCATTTTGGTGTTCTTGTCGCGAAGAATCGAAACCTTGTGCTTAATAAGCGGATGGTCGAAAATAAATACGTTTGAATACTTTTTCATCGGGGGTCCCCTCTTAGGTGTTTTTATTAACCTTTGACATTATATCACAGCCCCGCCCGAATTGCAATAGCATAACGAAATTCGCAGAAAATTAACTTGACAAGTACACTTTCATTTGTTAATATAATTTAGCGTAAAACGCATATAGTTTAATACGCCGCTGTGGTGGAATAGGCAGACGCAAGGGACTTAAAATCCTTTGTAGGTAAAAAAACTGAATATTTATACACAAGTCGTGCTTCCGTGGCGGAATAGGCAGACGCAAGGGACTTAAAATCCCTCGGACGAGAGTCCGTATCGGTTCAAGTCCGATCGGAAGCACCAAAAAAATGAGAGGAATTAACAATTTTCCTCTCATTTTTTATTCTAAATTTGTTAATTGGGGGGATTTGGGGGGAAGATATTGCCGTTCAGTGGCTTCTTTTGCATAAAAACGGGCAAAATGAATATTTATGAATAATTAAAATTAACATTGGGGAGGAACACATAAAAAAGGGTAACCCGTTGGGATCTGCCCTTTTATTCCTTTTGTAGTAGTATCAAGACCAGCACACGACCTGTACTCATTCCCCGCAGAAAACCTACCACAGTGTCATTTAAGTAAGAAAAAAGAAAACAACTGTGCATTTTAATTTATCTATTCAATAACCATTCGGCAATATTTTTTAGTAAAATATATTCTTCTTCTTTTACACTGTATGTGTGAAAATTTTGGTTTCTAATTTCGTTGACTTTACATAACCATTCAGTTTTCTTTTTCTTATCACCTTTAATATTAGGATCAGCAAAGTCTTTCTCAAAAAGTTCAGACCAGTTAGAAAGGTGCATCATGATTTCTCTGTATTCTATCAGATGGAGCTGATCTTGTGGCAATTCATCATGCTCACCATCTTGTTTATTATAGTTTTTATCAGACGCAAGCTTTTGAGCGCTGTCATATACCGCTTTAGGACAACCTAACCTAAACCAATTTTCGCCATAACGATCCTTCAATTTGTTTATAATTATATCTTTAATATATAATTCTATATCTCTAATAAGTTTAAAAGCATCCTCGTTAAATTTCATAGAATTATCACGCCAATACTCTTCTAACCCTTCAGGGTTAAAGTCTGCAAACCTATCATTTAATGCTTGTTGTAAAATCCTCCAAAATTTATTATCGCCAACCCTTCCATATTGTTTGCGTAATGCAACTCTTTCAGAAGAAGTTAATTCTTCTATTTTATAAGCTACCACATCAAGATACGGCGAACATTCGTCAACCAAATAGTCAACTTTAACCATTTTAGGATTAATGCTCTTAACCTTAATAAGATAATCTATAATGTCAGAGAATATCCGAATATACCCATATATAAACGCATTTGAAACTATGCAGCTATCATCATTAGTACCAATTTCCCAATCATTTTCAAGCAACTCAGACAATTTATTGAACATTTTAAGTAAAAAATTATATAAATATTCAAATGTTATATCATTATTTGACTTATCAATAGTACCATCCTTGATAACGGCGTTGCCTTTGTTATATGTATTATAGAAATTAGTAGCTTTTAGCGATTTTGATATATAATCCAATGTGATTGCGCAATACGGTGTAGATGAGTTTTCGCCAGTAACTATTCTATTATATAGGGCAGAATTTTTATCTTCTCCCAATCTTTGCGCAATCCTAGAACTCAAAGCCTTCCTTTGTTCATTTAAATCTTTAGCATCCCACAATAGATTTGCTTCCAAAGTTGTTCTCAAATTTTTCGGAACGGCTTTTTGATTTTCGTTTATATCCATGAATAATTGAATTTGCTCGGTGAGTTTAAGATTAACAAACGCCACAACGGGAATTGAGTTTTTACTTTTCCACTCCGAATCGGAATATCCATATAACCTATGTTGACCATCAATTATATAAGCTGATTTATACTCTTGAGGCAAGTGTAAAAGTCCTAATCTAGAAATCGAGTGTTCCTCTTGCAATTCGGATTTATCAAATTGCAATTGTTTTTTAGTCACTATATTTACAATTACTGAATTAGGGAAAAATCCCCCATTATTTATAAATTCTTGAATAGCTTTCAATCTTCCTTTTTTTATTATCCTTTGATATGCTGGCATTTCATCCTTATTTGCATTATCATGATGCAAGACGAATCCAAGTTTTAAAAGTTTTTCAGGTTCTATTGAAAAAGAATAATAAGTATGCTTGCCCATCTCACCTTCAATGGCTGGCACAATATTATTCATCTCAGGAATTTTTTGCCCCGCAAAGATGTTACCCAATAATTGATATCTAGCAGCCAATCCTATATGATTTATTAATTCTTGATAATACTTTATCGTATCTTCGTCAAAATGAATGATCTTCAACTCTTTCATTCTGTCCTTATCTGGCTGCGATATAGCGTAATTGTTGGTAGCAAAAATAAACCCTACTTTTAAATTCTTTCCAGGGATTAACTTTCTTACCGCCTGTATCAATCCTCCTCGTTTTCCACCAATTGCTTCGATTTCTGTCTTAAAACTGGTTTTTTTATCTAATTTTGAAGAAGACTTGCACTCAATAATTAAAATTGACTCTTCATCAGCAGCAAAAACATCTATTTGTTGTGTTAACTCATTTCCATTAGATGCATATGCTAATTTAAAATATCTTCCTTTATTTAAAGTCTTAAAGCCAAGTTTGTAGAATAATAACCAAACATCATTTTCAAATTTTTCATCTTGCGGAATGCTTTTCCTTTTTTTCAATCTTGCCGAGGTTTTGCTCTTTTTTACCAATTCCCAACCAGCCGTTTCCATACTGGTAATCTGATTTAACTCTACTTTTATATAGTCATACTCTTCAGATCTTATTTTCTTTTCTGCAATTATGTCTTCACCACAAATTAATCTTTCGTTTGTTTCCACTTTATTTAATCCCCTAAATCTTTTATTAAGCAATGTATATATTCTGTTGTTCTTTTGGCTTTATGCTGTCGGTTTTCGTCCCTATCCGATTTAAATCGTTGGTAATCTTTTGTATACACAAAATATCTACCATATTTAATCATTATAGCTTTTATCTCTTCATCAGACATAATACCTTCATTATTGTAGCTCAAGAAAATGTATTTAAACTTTGCGTCTCTTATTAAATTCTCAAATGCATCATAAACTTTTGATTTGCTACAAAACGAACTTTTTTGGCTTTCATAATTTCTTAACCCTGTTTTACCATGAATTTGTGGTTTATCGTTTCTCGCAATAGTCTCTAAAATGTGATAGTTTGAGCAATATTGTCTGTCATTGTATGGCGGATCTAAATATAACACATCTCCTCTTATACTTTTTATTAATTTACAAGCATCTTCGTTGTACACACTACATTTAACCTTGCCTGGCATGATTGGCAATGGCGTTAAAACCATTTCTTTTTGCGCCTTTTGTTTTAACTCTTTTAAATATGCACCATAAACTAACGCAGTATTTGCACACCTATCAATACTATCAATGAGAGAACCTAAAAGAAAATAAAATTCTTCTTGTGAGATTTTATCTTTTTTTAACCAACTATCAAGAGCCCACCTAATAGCATCACATTTTTTTGCATTGTAATCAGAAAAATACATTCTTCGATGCTCTTGACCTTCTGTTCCGCCATACGAATAATTTTTATAGATAAAACCTCTTTTCCCTTTTAAATTATTTAATTCCTCAATTAGAGTTTTACATCTTTGCTTGTCCAAATTGCCATTATTCTCTATCATGTGTTTACTTATTATATAACTATAATACTGAATATCATTTGCTATGATAGAGTACCCTTTCTCTTTGAATGAACCACTGACAATTCCAGTTCCAGCGAATAAATCTGCAAATACCATTTCACTAGGCGCTTTGGTCTCATGATGTAAAACTAATATTTTATCTATTGTATCTTTAATAAAATTTATTAGAGAATACTTTGAACCTATGTAATTCATCTAACTAACTCCGTTAAAAAGTATTATAGCACTTTATATAGCAAAAGTAAATATACTAATTTACATTTTAAGCTGAAACTCTTTATTCAATAAACTTCTGGAAGAAGTGATTTATTAGGTCTTGACAAGTTTAAAATATATGATATAATACAGCGATTTGGTGAACCCCAAATGGAGGCTTGGGTAAATATACTTAAAGGAGTGATAGATAGTATGCACAATTTTCGCTATGTATCAAAAAAAGAAGCAGCACCCGTAAAAAAAGATTTATTAGATCTCATCCACGAAGTGCAGGATGAGGTTAGAGATAAATTTACTTTTCAATATGAGTTTATCGGAAGCGCAAGCAGAAATATGATTACCTACGATACAAAGTCAAGTATAGGCTATGATTTTGACATTAACTTTGAAGTTAATGATGACGATGAGAATTATACGCCCAAGCAAATTCGCTCGATTATTAAAAATGCTATAGATAAATTTGTAAAATCGCACGGTTATAATTATTGCGAAGATTCTACACGGGTATTGACAATAAAGCAAAAAGACTATAAAAACGCAAAGATTTTACATAGTTGTGATTTTGCGATAGTTTATTATCACGAGGATGGGCAGAAATACATTCGCTTTAATAAAGAAACGAATAGATATTCTTGGGAATTCCAAGGTGAAGGGTTTGAGTCGTTACCTGAAAAGATTGATTGGCTAAAAGATAATAATTTATGGGAAGATTTGAAAAAGTATTATTTAGAGAAAAAGAATAAAAACGATAACCCCGAAAAACATTCTCGTTCAATTTTTGCGGAAGCAGTTAATGAAATGTGTCAAAAAAACGGGTATTTTGAAGAATAAAAAATTATAACTTGGTTATAAACGTCAAGAAATAATTCGTCAAAAACCTTATCAGATAAAATTTTTAATAAAATATGACCTTGGTCATTGACATTTGTTCTCAAATTGAATATAATAATATCAACAGAATCTCGCACGCCTCTTAACAAGGCGTACCACGCGAGATCGTAATTTCGGGCTGGGTTTAATCCCTAGGTCCACCGCGGCGGGGGTATTCCTCGCCAATTTTTTTACTTATGCAAAAATATCTAAGCATTTTTATTGACGAGTCTGGCGACTTCGGAAAATTCAATAGTATTGCCCCATATTATTTAGTTACAATGCTTTTCCATAACCAAAGCAATAATATTGCGAAGGAAATAGTTAATCTGGATAATAGTTTAGATAAACGTGGTTATGCTAATCATTATTTACATACAGGTCCTCTTATTCGAAAAGAAGAAGTCTATGAGTTATTAAGTATTGATGAGAGAAAACATATCCTAAACAGCTTTATGGCGTTTGCTACGAGAGTTGATTTCACTTATAAAACGTTTATAGTAGAAAAAGGCAAAGATATTGATCAGTTTAAACTAATTTCTTTACTATCTAAACAAATACGGGATTTCCTTGACTGTCATGTTATTGACTTTTCTGACTTTGAAAAAGTAATTGTTTATTACGATAACGGGCAAACACAATTAACAAGTATAATGGCTAGTTTATTAACTGCTTCTAATATTGAATTTAGGCGGAATGCCCGTCCGTCGTATTATCGATTATTCCAAATTGCCGATTTGTTGACGACATTTGAGTTAATAAACAAAAAAAGAGAGAATAATAAAAACAGCAAATCGGAAACAAATTTTTTTGGTTCTATGCGTAATTTTTATAAGAATTATTATAAGAGATTACTAATCAAGAAA
>JAIDQV010000188.1 GCA_029062045.1 Clostridia bacterium | reverse complement strand
TTTGGCGGGGCGCTTTAAATTATTGACATAATTATACTTGTTTTTTATAATTTAATTATAGTTACCCTTTTTAAATGGATAAACGGTGTTTTATGAAATTAAAGTTAAAATATTGGCTTACGGCATTTTTATCGGCGGTTTTTCTTGCCGCCGCAATTTGGGCGGTTGTTCCAGTAATTTCCGCGTCGGCGGATACGGGCAATTTAACCTGTGCAACGGCTTCGGGAAATTATCTAAACGAAGATTACGTTTCCGTTTACAAAGTACCGACGAGTATGATGACTTACGAGTCGGCAGGCGGAGAGGCAAGCGGCGCTCCCCTTTCCAATGCGTTTGACGGAAACTGGAATACGTATTGGCAGACGGGTAGGGAAAATGCGGGTCAAGGCTCTGCAAACCCCACGTTCTTAAATGCGATAACAGTAACGTTCAGTCAACCCGTTACAATTCAAAATATTCTTTATGCTTCGTCAAGCGCGCGTGAGGGGCACGGCTATCCGACTACTCTTAATATTTACACGGCAACCGACGGAGGCGAGCTTTCGCTTTACGGCACTTACGCCCGCGAGAATCCAAAAGCAGGTACTAACGACAGAGTTGTATTTACTTTAAGTGAAGCCGTAACCGTTACGCAAGTAAAATTCGAATTCAGGGTTGTCAATACCACGCATAACTGGACGGCGACCGCAAAAGAAATTCAGTTTTTGCAACCCGACAATGCCGACGTAAATAAGGTCTTGGATTTGTTTGACGATTACGCGCAGTTAAGCGTCAAAGAAGAATACCGTAACGGTTTAAGCGAAATACGCCAGGGCGTAAGCGATTTAATCAGCTACGAAAGCGCGTTAAAGCCCTTGCTTGACAGAGCGGATGCAATTATGGACGGACATTTAAAGAAGGATATCCGCCGTGAATTTTCTACCGACAAAAACGCAGAGAACGTAATAACGCAGTACGGCAACCTTCGTTCGTATGCGGGCAATACGCTTAAATTGTCACAATTCGGAATAAACCGTCAAGTCACCGGCGTTGCGGGACTTACCGGACAAACGATAACCGTTTACGTAGATGCGCCGGCAGGCGACCCGCTGCCCTCGGTTGTATGTACCCAGGTTCACGGAGATTGGAGAAGTTGGTACCGTACTTTTAATTTATCGAGAGGCAAAAACGTTATAACCTTCCCCAACTTTGTAACCGGTAATTATTCCAGGGCGGTAACTCCGGGAGGTCCTATACATATAGTTAACGCCTACGAACCTTCGCAACAGTCTTCAAACGTAAAGGTTTATATCGAGGGTGGTTATACCTATCCCGTATTCCGTAAGGGCGGCGACGAAACTACTTTCCGCGATGAATTAACGTCGTATTACAACAAGTTTAACGCGGAAGGGTTGAACGACGTCGTTGAGCTTGTGGGCGACCACTTCTTGCATACCGCAAGCGCGTCGCGCGCATATAACGATTTCATCAACCGCAAAGTCAGCCCTCAGAAAAACGCCGAAGGTTGGGATAATTATTTAACGGCTTTCTTAAAGTTCGACGGCATTTCAATGGACCCCGCCGACGAACACTTCAACGAGAAAAATTTGCATCTGTACACCAACTTCCGCAAGGTACAGCCTTGGGGCGGCGCGGGCGCGTTTGCCTATGGCGAACATATAGGATTTATAACCTTCGGCGAGGACTCGATGACAAGTTTCGGCACTCCCGGTTGGGGCGTCGCGCACGAAATAGGTCACTCGCTTGACTGCACCCGGCGCGAGATAAGCGAAACCACGAATAATATGTGGTCGAAATTCGAGCTGGCGTATTTCTCGAAAAACGTTTCGAGAAACCAAAATGCATGGATAACAAACAATTTGACACCCGACGAAACGGCGGTGGACTTCGGTCTGTTTAACAGAAACAGAGAAGTTTATCAGATTTGGTGGAACATAGAAACCTACTTCCCCGGTTATTGGGGCAGGTTAGATAATAATTACCGCTACTATAACGAAACGGCTGCCCGTACCGCGGCGGGCGTAACCTCGGAGGACGGCAACCTTACCAGCGACGAGCGCATGGCATATTTCTCCTCGCTGGCAACGGGTGTAGACCTCGGATATTATTTCGAGCGTTGTAGCTTCTCTTTCAGTAGCAGCGGCGCGTTCAGACTCAATGCTACTACGAACGCCTATAAAAAGCTCGTTCAAAAGGCAATAGACGACGGCGTTATTAAAGAGAAAACGTTAAAGCTCTGGTATTTGGACGCAGACCAATACTTCTTCGATATGACGGGTAGCGGCTGCTATAATTCGTCAAGCAGTGTTGAAATTGTCAGTGCAAACAAAACTTCGGCAGGTTACGTTTTGTATTTACCTAAGCCCAATGACGCTGATGCGCACCTCGGCTACGAAATAATGGAATACAGAAGCGGCAACTGGTACGTTATAGGTTTTACCTATGCAAGAAGTTTTACCGATACCAAGGTGTACGCAAACGGTTACGTTCCCCAATATAAAATCCGTGCATACGACAGGTTATTAAACTGCACGGCGGAAAGCTCGGCAAAGAATTTTTCGGAAATCTGTCAAACCAGCGTGTGCCGAATAGGAAATACGTACTACAATTCATTGTCCGAAGCGGTTACGGCGGCGACCGCGGGAGCAACTATCTATGTATGCGCTAACTTGTTTGACGTAGCCATGACGATAAATAAAAATCTGACGATACTTCCCGATACCACGGTTACGGGAAGCGTGACGATAACGAAGAGCGCAGCCGGCGCATTGTTTACCGTAAATAACAACGTAACGCTTAATTTAGGCGCCGCAGACGGCGCAAAGATTGTGCTTGACGGAAACTCCTTCTTGCAGAACGGCGCGCTAATCAAAGTAGACGGCGGAGGCGCAAGGTTAAACGCATACAACGCCGAGCTTCGCAACAATTACAATACCGACCACGGCGGCGCGGTATATAACACAGGCGGCTCAACGTTCACAAACGTTACCATGAAAAATAACACCACGTCGCAGAACGGCGGTGCAATTGCAAACTTCAGCGGCGGAGTAATTACACTAACAGGTTGTACGTTAAGCAACAACTTTGCAAGTAAATTCGGCGGCGCGCTTACTCTCGACGGTAGAACCACGTTGACAAACGTTACCATAACGGGCAACGAAGCAACTAACAGGGGCGGCGCAATCTATATGGCGTGCGGCAACAATTCTAGGGCGGTGTCCATAGAGGGCGGCGAAATAAGCGGCAATACCTCCAACTGGGGAAGCGCTATCTACCTCGATAACGGAACGTTGACCATAGCAGGCGGCGCAACGTCGGTACAGATATCGGGTCAAATTTTTAAAAACGAAGGCACGCTTAATATAAGCACGGCACTGCCCGATTTTTCAAACGTAACTTTCCGCCCTGCTTCCTCTACTGAGGGAACGGTGCTTTTGACGGCAAGCGGAAATCTGACGTTTACCGAGGAATTTGTAAAAGGCTTAAACGTGCTTTGGTCAGTAGCATATCTTGGCAACAACAATAAAGCCGTTTTGGTTAAGCCTAATACGGCTACGGTTACTCTCAACGTGAACGGAAACGCCGTCCAGCAGACAGTCATACTCGGAGATTTCGTTTTGCCCGAAACGGCAGAAGACCTCGGCGAAGATAAATATATATCCGCATGGAAATCAAACGGTAATTCCTATTCCGCAGGCGAAACGGTAAATATTGAACGCGATTGTACTTTTACCGCCGAAATCGGAACGAAGTTTACCGTAACGTTGAAATACGACGACAGCACGATTAAAACTTACTATGTCATACCCGACACCAAGTTCTATCTTCCAGTTGACAGCGAATCCGAGCAGTACAAAATCACAGGGTGGACGGTAGGCGAAAGTTGGTATGCACCGGCTGCCGGCGTTACCGTCACGGGAAATACCGAAATCATAGCGGATTTAATCAAACTCTTTAAAGTTACTCTAACCGAAAATGATGTGCAGAGTGTATCTTGGCACGAATATTCTTCTTCAATAATCTTGCAGGAGTGCGCTGTTCCCGAGGGGAAAGAGTTCTCGCACTGGGACGTAAACGGAGTAGCTTACAATGTAGGCGATGAAGTTCACTTAACGGGCGATACCGTCATTAACGCGGTATTCAAAGATATGGGCGGCAACGATGACGGAAACGGCAACAAGTCAAATGCCTGGGTTGCAGCTGTTATCATTATAGTCGTACTTTTAGTAGTAGGCGGTATGGCGGTAGCGGCAGTGTTTATAGTAAAGCGTAAATACGCCGTAGAAAAATCCGACGGAGAAGACAAGAAAGAATAACTTAAAATCAACGCAAAAAGCGGAGAGCAACAGGCTCTCCGCTTTTTTAGTATAACGTTATTATTTTTTCATAAAAAAATCAATTAACCGCCACATATATGGCGGTCTTTTTAATTTTAAAAAAAGTACACCTATTACGTTAATAGGTGTACTTTTACAATGCCATATTAGCACCATTATATTCAAAAGTCAACTAAAAATTGCACTTTTTTGCGGTTTTAAATTTTAATACACCCCCAAATATGCCCTAATTAACGTAATTTTGGCAATTTTTTCGACAAAATTAGCCAAAATAATACACCTATTAACGTAATAGATGTATTTCCCCGCAAATCCCACGGGCGGGCTAGACCCCTATATATGCGGCGATAAGCGTGCTTTTACAACTTTTCTTAGACTTTCCTTTTAATATAAGGAAACGAACCACAGTTTAAGGAGAATGAACCACAATGAAAACTTTATTTAACGGAAAAGGTAGGCTTTGGCTTACCGTTTTAATCACCCTGTGCGCGGCCGTTTCGGCTTGCGCCGTTTTGGCTTGCTTAACATTATTTAATAAAGTAGATAACGCTAAGCAGTCCGCAAATGAAAATGCTACAACAATTGCGGCACCCGAACACGAGGCAACCGCAAGCGCGGTTACTCATAAAAGTGCCAGCGTTCATTCATCTGACTACAACCACGCAGAGATTAGCGGCCATCAAATCACTATACCGTATACTACTTATTACTCAACTTGTTACATATACGTTGATATACCTAGCGGGGTAACGGTATCGTCTTGCTATGCAATATACGAAGATGCCGGCGATAATTACCATTGTTCCAAGTGCCGTGATGCTCGGTATAGTGCAACAGTGACAACTGATGGCTACAGTAGTACTAAATATATTAGAATTTATTTTAATCACGAAAAGACTACAGCGTCCGGTGAACATAATTTGTCACTGATAATTAACGGTGATACAAATACCGAATATCATATCTGTGTTCTACTTCTCGGTAACATGGATGAGTTGCTCAATTGCCCCGTACCGGGTTTATCGAACACGACCGTGTATTATTCGCCATACGGGGATTATATCGAAGTATATTTTGGTTGTAGATGCCTGAACGATTATATGAGTGTATCTCTTCCAAGCGGGTGGTATTGGGATGGTGGTGATGATGAAGACTGGAGGATGGATATTGCCATTCCCAGAGGCACGCCAGTCGGTGAATATACCATAAGATTTTACTGTGACGGTGATGCCGCTGACTGTTTCAGGGACGGTTCAACTGAAAAAATCTATACAATTACTATAAAGAAAGCCGGCGTAACTATACCTACGCTTGTAAAAGGTAGCGGAGCCGATAGTAGCGCAACGGTAAGCGGACAGACCGCAACCACTGCTTATACGGGTTCGGCACAGCACTTTAAAATCAGTAAATACACCACAATCGATAGCCAGAACTCATCTAATATTACTTTCGGCACACCTACAAGCGGTGCAACGCGTAATGACCGTGATTTTTACGCAACGAATGCAGGTACTTATACGGTAAGTATGTCGCTTATCGACAAATCAAACTATTGTTGGGGTTCGGACGGCGGTAATGACACGGCAGACAAAACTTTAACAATCGTTATAAACCGCGCAGGTATAACGCGCCCTTCGGCGGCGGCTAAGACCTATAACGGTTTAAACCAAACGCTTATCAGCAACTTTGACAGTTCTAAAATGACTGCAACCTACAAGTTTACGCCGTACAACAGTACGGACGCAACGGCAGTTACTCAGGCAACGGCAACTACTACGGTAAGCTATAAAAATGCGGGCACTTACGTATTCACGTTTACGCCTAAGGCTGGCTACCAGTGGTCTTCGGGCAGTAACGTAACTTCGTCAACGGGTGATATTTCCGTAACGTTGGGGCAAGCAACACTTACGCCTTCGTCAACAATATCGTCTAAGGCGTACAACGGCAATACAACGGGCAGCGGAACAATTTCGCTTACAGGTGCGGTAAATAACGAAAAACCCACTGCAACGGGTACGTTCACTTGGACTTCGGCTAACGGCGGCACAAGTACTTATAACGTAACTAATATAGCCCTCGGCGCAGGTTGGAGGAACAACTACAAACTAAGCGCAACTTCGCTTTCAAACAAGTCCAACAGCGGCGTAACTATAACCAAAGCAAGTCAGTCCAAGCCCACGATAACCGCAACCACTACTACCGTGGCTTGTGATGAGTCAATTACTTTGACTTCAAGCGGTCAAGGCACGCTGACTTGGACGGTAACTACAACCGCCGACAACGGCGCGGTAGATAAAACCACCGGCACGGGTACCAGCTTCACCATAAAGGGCACCCATTGGGGTACCGTTTCGGTAACCGTTAAGGCAGGCGGTAACGATAATTACAGTGCGTCCGATTCAAGTGATGCTAAGTCCATAACCGTGCAAAGGAAAGCAATAGCAATCCCTACGCTTGCAAAGGGTAGCGGAGCAGATAGCGGTGCAACGGTAAGCGGACAGACCGCAACCACGACTTATACAGGTTCGGCACAGCACTTTACAATAAGCAGTACTACTAATATTACTTTTGGCACGCCTTCAGCGGGCGCAACCCGCACCAATGCGGACTTCTATGCAACCAACGCAAACACGGGTTATACCGTTTCAATGAGCATAAACGGCGATAAATATTGCTGGGGCGATTCTAACGGCGGCACGGACGTTGAAAATAAAACTTTAACAATCGTTATCGACAAAGCAGACTTGACGGTAACTGCAAACGCCAAAGACGGAACTTATTACATAGGCGACGCGCTTTCTACCGTAACGATAGAGGGCAGTGCAAAGTTCAATAGCGCCGCCGTTGAAGGTTCTTTTGATTGGGTAAACGGTTCAACCGTACTTACCGCATCGGGCAATTATAGCTTTAAGTTCACGCCTACAAGCGATAACTATAACGAATATAACGGCGAAATTACCGTAACGGCGGTGGTTTATTTTACGCTGACAATAAGCGGGGTAAAAACTACCTATATTGCGTTTGAATCATTCGTTTACAATACCATAACCGTAATCGTAACAGACGCTGACGGCAAACAAAAACCGTTATCGTTATCCGACTGTGATATATCATTGCCGTACGATGAAGAGGTAGGTCACTTCTTATATAAGGATAACGGCAGTAAGGTCGTATTCAGTCATACGGAGGGCGGAAATACCGTAACGGAAGAGTTCACCGTAACCGTAAACAAAGCCACTTTCAATATGGAAAGCGCCAAGTGGCAATATGAGGGCGCATTCACATACGACGGCACTGCGCACGAAGTTGAGGTCGTAGGTTTGCCCGAGGGCGTTACGGCAACTTACAAAGAAAACAGCAAAATAAGTGCGGGCAAGTATACCGCAGTAGCCACGCTGGATTACGACAAAGAAAACTATAACGAAATTTCGCTTGATGATTGCAAGTGGGAAATTAAAAAGGCAACGCTTGATATGAGCGAAGCCGCGTGGAATTACGAGGAAGCCTTTACTTACGACGGC
Organism: Clostridia bacterium; assembly: GCA_029062045.1. Classification (GTDB taxonomy): domain Bacteria; phylum Bacillota; class Clostridia; order Christensenellales; family Borkfalkiaceae; genus Coproplasma. The sequence goes on along the minus strand of JAIDQV010000188.1, from coordinate 4,875 downwards.
ACCACGCATACGGTTGAAGTTACGGGCTTGCCGACAAACGTTACGCCCGAATACACGGACAACAGCTATAAGAACGCAGGCAAGTACACCGCAACGGTAACTTTCAGTTACGATAAAGACAACTACGAAGAAATTTCACTTGACGATTTAGACTGGATAATTGAAAAGGCGACGCTTGATATGAGCGAAGCCGCATGGAACTATGAGGAAGCCTTTACTTACGACGGCACTACGCATACGGTTGAAGTTGAGGGCTTGCCCGAAGGTGTTACACCCGAATACACGGACAACAGCTACAAGAACGCAGGTAGTTATACCGCAACGGTAACTTTCAGTTACGATAAAGATAACTACGAAGAAATTTCGCTTGACGATTTAGACTGGGTAATTGAAAAAGCAAGCGTAGGCACGATTACTTTCGAAGACGACGACAGCGTAATTTACGACGGCGAAACCCATTACATAACCATAAAGGAAACCTTGCCCGAAGAAGTAAAGGTAGAGTATTTCCTTGCGGGTTTAAGCAGCAAGTTTGACGGTGCAAATGACGTAAAAATCGTCGGCGGCGAGGTTGCGGGTTACACTGTAACTGCAAAGTTCAGCTGTGATACAGGCAACTACATAGTGCCCAAATCCATTGATGCAGTTCTTACCATTAACCCCAGAGTGATAAAAGACGAAGACGTTTCTGGTATAGAAGCCAGCTACGTGTACACCGGCGAGAACCAAACTCCTGCGCCCGTAGTTAAACTCACTTTAACGGACGGCGGGGAAGAGATAACTTTATCTTCGAGCAAAGATTATAAAGTTACGTATGAGGGCGATAATCTCAATGCGGATAACACCGTTGAGGTTACGGTAAAAGGCACCGGCAACTACGGCGGTAGCGTAACAACGAGCTTCACAATAACCAAAAAGACTTTAAACGTAATTTGGCAGGGCGACGAAAAGTACACCTACAACGGCGAAAACCAAGGCGTTTACGCAGTGCTTGACGGCGTAGTGCCCAACGACTTGGGTAAGATAGAGCTTAAATATACTTATTCAAGCAGGGGTGCAACGGATTTCGACGACAGCTCTGATAAACCCGTAGAGGTTGGCCACTACTCGTTATCCGTAATACTTAAAGAAGAGTATCCCAATTACGAAAGTTTTGAAACGCAGGTAAAGAACTTCCAGATAGAGCAAGCCGAAATTGCGGTATCGATTGAGTTCGACGGATATAACCCCGATAACGACCAGTTATATATGGGCGGTACGCTTCCCGATATTAAATTGGTAAGCGCAACGTTCAACGGCAATGCCGTAGACGGTAAGCTCAGCTGGGTTTCTACATCGCTTAGCGAAAAAGCGACGGACACTTACGAATGGCAGTACGTTCCTACCGATACGCGCAATTTCAAAACCTACACGGGCACGGTATCGTTAAACGCTACGAGAGCGCCTATCGTAAAGCTCGTGGCTTCGTTCAATGACGACGCTCCTGAGGAAATTTACGTTACGACCTCGCTTGAAACACTTAAAAACTACATAACGGTTACGGGCTATTTCGCGGACGACGAGACCAGTACCGAAATAAAAGGCTATTCACTGACCAGCTCACGCTTTGACGAAACACCGTCAATAGCGGACGTATATGAGCTTGATATAAGCTATAACGGCATTGATTGTACGCTTGAAGTAGAGTACAAACCTGTAACGGTAACGAAAATAACCGTAACGGCAAGAGACCCCGAAGCGGGCATAAAGACGGCATACGAGGGCTACGACGTCTTTGACAGAACCAGCGTAATCGTAACCGCCGAAAGAAACGACGGATACGTTTGGGAGCTTAGCGATAACGAGTACACGGTAGAGTATGCAATAAAAGGCAACGACTTCTTCTGCGTAGGCGAAACTTACGTTACTATAAGCTACGGCACGGGCGCTGACAGAAAGGCGGAAGAGATAGCCGTATCCGTATCCAGAAAGGAATTCGACCTTGCGGGTATTAGCTTTGAAGACGATAAGGTTACCTACGACGGAACGGTACACAACGCGGCGATTGTCGGTATGTTCGGCAAAGGCACTATTGATTACGAGTATTGGAAAGACGGCGTGCGCGTAAATGTCAACGAAGGCGTACGCGATGCCGGTGAATACACCGTGAAAGCGGTATTCAATTTCACTGACGCGACCGACAAGAAAAACTATAAGCCCGTAACGCTTGAAAAGAACTTCGTTATAGAAAAGGCGGTTTATAGCAACGTTAAGTTCGAGGACTTAACTGCGGACTACAACTTAGGCAAATCTTTGGGCGGGCTTGTTAAATTAGAAGGCTTGCCCGAGGGTGACGAAGTTAAACTGACTTACACCGTAACGAACAAGACTACGGGTGAAACGTTATCGAGCCTTGACGAAATAAAGAACGCAGGCACTTACGAGATAACGGTAGCATTCACCGTAGACGGCAACCACGAGCCTTTGAACAGTAAAACGGCAACGCTTGTAGTAAACAAGTTAAAGCCTCAGGTAGACCCCAAGTGGCGCGGAAACTTAACGCAGGGTACTCAGCTTTCAAAAGTGCTTTTGGAGGCAGGTGAAAACGAAGTGCCCGGCACTTACGAGTGGAAAGCGCCCGACTATGAGTTGCAGGTAGGTTTGAACAGGTGCTCGTACGTGTTCACGCCCGACGATACAGTCAACTACGAAGTAGTAACCTCGTATATGGACTTGACGGTAGTCGGCGCGGCTTCCGAACCTCAACCCCAGACGGGCGGCACTTTGACCACGGGGTTAACCGTTGCAATAATAATAGGAATGGCGGTTTGCCTGTTGGTGGCGTTAATCGCGCTTATTATAGCGTCAAAGAAGCCCAAGACAGAAGATTCAGACGGTTTTTACGATGCCGTAACCGAGGCGGACTTGCAGTAACAAATTTCTTAAATGGCAATCCCGTTTGAACGGGTTTCCGTAAATGACCTGCGTACAAAACTTTGTAATAAAAAGAAATAATGTGGTAGTTATTCTGTAATATGGCGAAGGTTAGTACGCAGGTTCAAATTCAATTATAAAAAGGCGCGGACTTTTAGTCCGCGCCTTTAACTTTTAAACAATTATCTGGACTGTTATGCTTGACAAAGATTTTTAGCGGTGATACCTTTAATAAAGGTGAACTAATGGAACCTTATATTTATATTATCATAGCAGTAGTCATATCAGTTATAGTAGGGGTTTGTTTTGCATTGCTTTTTAGACGCAGTATGAAAAAACCGCACCCCATAAGTAAATACGTATATATCGGGATGACGGAAGAAGAAATGGAAGAAACATGCGGCACGCCAGAAAAAACTCTTATAATTGATGAAAATGCAAAAGTAGTTTCTTATATAAGGTGGAAATATATTTTGTTATTTTGGCGCACAAAAGAAGAACTGAGAATAACAATTAAAAACGGTTTGATAAGCAACATTACTCAATAAAAAAGCTGAGCCACTTGAATGGCTCGGCTTTTTTGATATAGAAAAACGCAACCCTATTCAGTATTCGAATTAGGTTGCGTATGGTGCGCCGTAAGGAATTTTGCGCGTACGCGCAAAGTGTCGCTACGCTCGCGCGAATCGTAGGGATTCTCACCCTCACAGCGCGAAAAAACGGAGAGCAACAAGCTCTCCGTTTTCTGGTGCGCCGTAAGGAATTCGAATCCCTAGCCTTTGGTTCCGTAGGGAGGTCAAGCTATTGATTTTTGCCGATTTTTATTAGAACAGATTACTTGTTGTTAATACTTAAAAAAGAGCTGAAACGGCGTATTAGAACGCTATTTTGGCTCTTTTTTGCTATTTTAAGGCATTTTTCTCTACCAATGATAAACAAAAATCAATAACGAGAACCAAAGGTCAAATGCACAAATTCCTGCACATTTATTAGAACTGTAATTAGAACAACAAAGGTCGTTTTGATTGTTAGTGATTGTTAGTTTTGCAACGATTGGTAAAAAAATAATTAACATTAAGTGAAGAAAGGTTGTGTATTTATTGCAATACTACGCTCGACACTGAAAGCGAAGTGAAGATAAAAGGAAAAAGGCAGAAAAATAAATGCAACCTGTTTGAGTTCAAACTAGTTGCATTTGGCTCGGTGGATAATATTCAATTTGAACTTTTTTATGAAGTTGGATTATTAGCAGTAAGTTTCACAATTAATTAAAACACGTGAACTAAAAAATACTAAATTTAACATGTTTTTTATATTTTTTATTCTCCCGAGGTTCGAAAAATTTCGGGAGATTTTTTTATTTTGATTGACAAAATGCGTTTTTAGTAATATAATCTATGTTATAGAACATATAACAAATTTATAAAAGGAGGTTAATTGATGGCAAAGAAAAATTTTGAAACTCAACATGACGACAAGCAATCTTTGGGTAAACTAATATGCCGTTTACGTAAAGCTCAAAAACTATCTCTTCGTAAATTTGCAAATGCAATTGATATTCCTCCTTCTAATGTAACCTATATTGAAAAAGGGGTAAATGCGCCATCTCCGGAAGTTTATTCAAAAATCGTTAATGTTTTGTCTCCAAATGTGCAAGAGCATCAGGAGATGGATATGTATTATTGTAAAATACGAAATATACCGCCACCTGATGTTTGTGAAATACTTCTTAAAACACCTGGACTTAGAGAAAAACTTAGGATTTTAGATGATGTGCAATTATCATCTAATCAGTTAGAAAGCATAGGAACACTATTTTTAACTTTTAAACAAATATAAATTTCATATATGACAATATATGTCAAGTTATATGGGCTATGCTATTAGTACAAAGGAAATCTTAATGAAAACATATTATTTAAAGATTAGGGATAAATTTATTTCATCGGTTCAGCAAGGTAT
>JAIDQV010000187.1 GCA_029062045.1 Clostridia bacterium | reverse complement strand
GGTTGCCGCCGAAAACCCAGCGGTTGCGCTTTTTGCATTTATGAAAAAGAATTTGCTTTTTGTGCCTCTTTTTGCCCTTGTTATAGTGGGCGAGTTTATCGTTCTTTTTGCGCCTTGCAAGCTCTTTATCGATTTCGGAAATCCTTTTTAAAATATCTTCCCTTTGCATAAGACCTTTTTTGCCAAAATCCCCCTAAATTTGCGGTATAAACTACTTTATAATGTTGTCGGTATGAAGTATTTAAAGGTCGCGCTTGTAGCCGTACTTTCAACTTTAATATGCCTGTCTTTTTCTACGCCGTTTTATGCAAAGGGCGAAACGGCTTTCCGCTACGCCTACGCCGGCGATTACGACGAAAACGCCGATAACCTGCCTTATTTTTGCGAAGAAAAGAGCTTGAACTCGGCGCTTTTCGCCATTCCCAAGACCTATTGCGTGGAAATTTTAAAAGAGGACGGCGAATGGTACTACTGCCGCTACGCCAAGGACGAAGGCGCGTACAGGGCACTGCGCGGGTATTGCCTTAAACGCACGCTGACGCCCGTGGAATCGCCCTTTGAAAACGAATATCTCAATTACACTTTCCCCGTTGAGTTTTACGCCCCCCAAACCAACACACAAATTGACCAGTTTAAAGTTACGCTTACGGTTTCCTTCTACGGCAACGGCACGATGAACGCTTCGGGTATGTCTTACGCGTTTTACGACGGTAAATTCGGCTACGTTGCGGGACGAATTACCGACTACCCCAAAAACGACCTTCCCCAACCCACCCTTTCCACCGACATCAAACAGCCCGAAAACTCGGTAAACGCTACCTTGATTACCGCCGCAGTGATAACGGTAGTTGCGGTAATTGCCGTTGCCGTTTTATACTTTGCGGGCAAACGCCCAAAACTTCCGCCCAAATCCGAAGGCTGATTACATAAGACAATAGTACTCTTTTACAAGCCGCACCCCCTCGCCGTAGCGTTCAATATTGCGTGCGTGCCGCGTAAATTTTACGGTTACGCGCTTTACCTCTTTCGCCCGCGCAAGCGTTAATTTGGAAAGTCCCACCCTCAGCCCTGCGTAAAACTTTAAAACGCGCCTCTCTCTTTGATTAAGCGAAGACACAACCTTGTCCAAATAATTCCACAGTTTGGAAAGTTCCTCCTTCGCACAAATAAGCGCCGAAATGCGCTCTGCATAATATTCACAACTTCTCGTAAAATTTGCGGACTTTAAAGCCTTGTCAAGAATAAGATTATCCAAAGCCTTGTTGATGTTGTCCGCCGAGAAGTAAAACCTTATAAGCTGTTTGCTTTTCATCCGAACCTCGATTTAACAAAACATTTGTTTGTTTTTCAAAGGTATTTTAACCTGTTAAACATGACAAAAAACGCATAATTAAAAAATAAAAAAATTTATTTTCGCAAAAAAATCGTAACTTTTGCGTAAACCTCTCCTTATATAGCCCGCGGCTTGGCAAGATAAGCCAAACCGCGGGCAAACAAAACAAACAATAATTACTTTACAAATTTTAAAAGGATATGATATAATTTAGCCGTGAAAAAGTTATTATGCTTAACAACTTCATTAGTGGCTACTGTTTGCGCCCTCGGTTTGGGCGGCGGCGCCGCTGCTTTTGCCGAAACGGCGGAAACTTTGCCCGCCTATCCCGACACTTTTGAAACGGTACCCCAATTTGAAAGCCTTGAAGATTACGCGGTGGGCGGCGGCAAAATTCTGTTTTTGGAAAACAACAAAATTTCAGAATACGGCGGCGAGCGCGTCATTACTTACCAGAGTAGCTTTAAAGATATAACAAACCTCTATTTTAAAGACGATGCGTTCTATTACAGGACGGACGACAACTGCTACTACGCGCTTGAAAACTTCAACGCAGCCCAAAACCCCGAAATAGAGAACTTTACTTCCTCAACCAAAACAGATAAAATAGCACAGGGCGATTATTACTATCATTTCGACGCAGACGTGCTTTACGTTTTAGCAGGTCACGATGATACGCCACTTGCAGGTTTTTCCAATCTTAAACAGTACGGCGACAAGGTTTACGCAGTAAAAGAGAATGTTCTTTACACTTTAAACGGCACCGATAGCGCGAAAGTTAAAGTTAAAGATTTTGAATTGACGGCAAATATTGCAGTAGGCGGCGCCTATGACACGCTTACCTCATCGGTAAAAAGCGACCTTCAATTCGTCAGCTTGAAAAACGACGCGTATATGACGGAAGTCAAACTTGACGCATTAACTAAAAATTCTACTACCTTCCCCGTGGGCGATACGGTAAAAGTAAACGCTGTGAACGCTTCTACCGCCTTTCTTCTTTACAGCGGCGAAGGGCTGTCCATTATTGCCGTAAACGGCAAAAGCTATCTTATTCATCCCCAAAACGTTACTTTAAGAACCGTTTACCTTCCCGAAGATTTAAACACGGAAGGCACCGCAACGGCAGGCTACATATATTCCTCGCCCTACGAAAGCGCCGGAACGCGCATCGCCGCTATGCCATCGCGCAGTGTTACGATTTTAAAGGAAATAAAAAAGAGCGACTACCCCGAGCTTGACGGCGATTTCTATCTTATAAAATACGAAGACGGTGAAAATACTTACAGTGGCTACGTGCGGTACGGACTTATTTCCAAATACACCTTCAACGAAGACCCGCCCACACAAACCCCCGACCCCAACGAAACTTACGAAGATTTAATTAAGCCCGTAGTGTTAATTCTTATTGTGCTTTTGCTTATTGCAATTGCCGCAGGATACTTAATTTACGTCGGCACTTCTGACAAGCGCAAAAAGAAAAACGAGGCCGCGGCAACCAATTCCGACGAACGTGATAAACAGTAATTAAAATAAAATTTACCCGCCGAAAGCGTTTGCTTCCGGCGGGCTTTTTCTTACCTTGCGTCTTTTCAAATTTGTAACAAAACCCTTCTAAAATGAGTTGACAGCAAAAAACCAATTTGTTATAATTTTTTAGCATTGAGTTGTAGCGGACTGCAATTCGCTTGTTCTATGCGGGTGTAGTTCAATGGTAGAACACTAGCCTTCCAAGCTGGTTGCGTGGGTCCGATTCCCATCACCCGCTCCAAAGTTTTCATGCGCGCAACAGAATGCTTATGCGCCCGTAGCTCAGCAGGATAGAGCAACGGCCTTCTAAGCCGTGTGTCGGGGGTTCGAGTCTCTCCGGGCGCACCAGATATATGGCGGGCGTAGCTCAATCGGTAGAGCGCCAGATTGTGGCTCTGGAGGTAGCAAGTTCGAAACTTGTCGCCCGCCCCATATTAAAATTTATTCGTTGGGGTGTCGCCAAGCGGTAAGGCACGGGATTTTGATTCCCGCATTCGTAGGTTCAAATCCTGCCACCCCAGCCATTTTGGCCCATTAGCTCAGTTGGCAGAGCACTTGACTTTTAATCAAGGTGTCCCGGGTTCGAGTCTCGGATGGACCACCACTAAAAACGCCGCCAAAAAGCGGCAATAATGCACCTTTAGCTCAGTTGGTAGAGCAACTGACTCTTAATCAGTGGGCCCAGGGTTCGAGTCCCTGAAGGTGCACCA
>JAIDQV010000186.1 GCA_029062045.1 Clostridia bacterium | reverse complement strand
GTGCTATATTTAAACTGATTAAATTTATTGGTGAAACCGTATGAAATTTGAAACGCTTTGTCTTCACGCCGACAACAATAAAAAGGACGAATGGGGAACGCTTACAACCCCCATATGTCAGTCTGCAACCTTCGTGCATAAAGGTGTTGGGGTGTCGTCCGAATATAGCTATTCGCGTCTTTCCAACCCGACTCGCGCGCATCTCGAAAACGTTGTTGCCGCGCTTGAAGGCGGGGTTGCAGCGCTTGCGTTTTCTTCGGGAATGGCGGCAATTTCAACGGTAATGAAGCTTTTCAAAGCCCCCGCGCACATAATTGCTTCGGACGATATGTACGGCGGAAGTTTGCGCCTTTTCCGAAACGTCAACGCGGCGGACGGGTATGCGTTCGATTTCGTTGATACTGGCGATATTGAAAAAGTCAAATCCCTTATCCGCAAGGAAACGGTTGCTATTTACTGCGAAACCCCGAGTAACCCGTTAATGCAGGTTTCAGATATCGCGGCGCTTTCAAAAATAGCGAAAGAAAACGGGCTGTTACTTATAGTCGACAACACTTTTTTAACGCCCTATTATCAGCGTCCGTTAGCGCTCGGCGCGGATATTGTAGTGCATAGCGGAACTAAATATCTGGGCGGGCATAACGATACGCTTGCGGGCTTTGCCGTTACAGGAAATAAAGAACTTGCCGAAAGGCTTTTGTACCTATATAAAACTTTCGGTGCGTGCCTTGCGCCGATGGACTGTTTTTTAATAGAGCGCGGAATTAAGACCCTGCCCCTTAGAATGGATAGAATAAGCGCGAACGCGGCGGAAATTGCCAAATGGCTGCGCGGGCGCAAAGAAGTTAAAAAAGTTTACTATGCGGGTTTTGCCGACCACGCGGGGTACGAAGTTTCTAAAAAACAAGCTACGGGTTTTGGCGGAATGATTTCGTTCGAGGCTGAAAGCCGAGCCTTAGCTGAAAATATTTTAAAAAAAGTTAAAGTTTTTCAGTATGCCGAAAGCCTTGGCGGGGTTGAAAGCCTTATAACTTACCCCATGTTGCAGACACATGCGGACGTCCCCGAAAAAGAGCGCAACGCGCGCGGTATAACCGATGCATTTTTGCGCATTTCCGTGGGGATTGAAAATATCCAAGACTTGATTGACGATTTAAAACAGGCTTTTGAACTATGACGGATTTTAATTTTATACATAACAGAAAGGGTACGAACAGTTTAAAATACGACTTTGCAGCCGAGCGCGGTAAAAGTAAAGACTTGATTCCGCTTTGGGTTGCCGATATGGATTTTCCTGCCCCCGAAGAGGTTATAACGGCGCTTAAAGAAAAGGCGGAACACGGCATTTTCGGCTATTCCGAACCCGATGAAAAGTACTTTTCGGCGCTATATAATTGGCTTTTATCCCGCCACGGTTGGGAAACTCAACCTGAAAATTTTGTAGTAACCTGCGGCGTGGTGTTCTCTATTTGCGCACTTATCCGCGCTATCACAAAAGTCGGCGATGCGGTAATTATCTGTCAGCCCGTCTATTACCCGTTTGCGGGCAGTGTAACGGATAACGGCAGGAGGCTTATCGTAAGCGAGCTTAAAGAAGAAAATGGCTACTATACGGTTGACTTTGACGACTTTGAAAAAAAGATAATTGAAAATGACGTTAAGGCGTTTATTTTATGCAACCCGCATAATCCCGTCGGCAGAGTTTGGACAAGGGAAGAGCTTGAAAAACTCGGCGACATTTGTCTCAAACACGGCGTGTTCGTAATATCCGATGAAATTCATTCGGATTTCGTTTACGGTGAAAATAAGCATATAGTATTTCCTAAAATAAAAAGCGAATTCGAAGATATTTGCGCGGTGTGTACGGCACCTACAAAAACCTTTAATTTGGCGGGTCTACATATTGCCAATACCTACGTTAAAAGCGACATAGTACGGGGGCAATTGAAAAACGAGCTTGAAAAACAGGGCTATTCACAGCCGAATATTATGGGGCTGGTTGCCTGCCGCGCTGCCTATGAATACGGCGCGAAATGGCTTGAAGAATTGAAGGCGTATTTAACGCAAAACTTGCAATTGGTGCGGGAATATGCCTCAAATAAGCTGGGTGGAATAAAGCTCGTTGAACCTCAGGGCACCTATCTTGTATGGCTTGACTGCCGCGCGCTTGGGGTAGCCGACGAAGAGCTTTCCGCGTTGTTTGAAAAAGAGGCTAAGCTGTGGGTCGACGACGGCTTTATATTCGGCAAAGGCGGCAGCGGGTTCGAGAGAATTAATATTGCTTGCCCGCGCTCGGTTTTAAAACAAGCGCTTGAAAATTTAAGCGCGGCGGTAAGGCGGTTAAGCAAATGAGAATTGACGAAATTTTAAGTAGAAAAAGAACGCTTTCGTTCGAGGTTTTTCCGCCCAAAAAGGACGGCGAGGAAGAGCTTTCAAAGCTTTATAAAACCATCGACGGGCTTAAAGAATTGAACCCCGACTTTATAAGCGTAACTTACGGCGCAAGCGGAAGCAATGCGCGCGGGTCCGCCGAAGTTGCAGGCTATATCAAAAGCATAGGGCTAGAACCGCTTGCGCATATCACGGGCGGACCTTCTACGCCGTCGGACATAGACGCGCTTGCAAAAAAACTTGTAAATTTAAAAGTTGAAAACGTGCTTGCGCTTCGCGGCGACAGACCCGTGGAATACAGTGAAGATTACTGCAAGCATTTTCCGCACGCGTCGGACTTGGAAGAATACCTTTCAAAGTACGGCTTTTGCATGGGCGCGGCGTGCTACCCCGAGGGGCATATCGAAAGTGACACCCTTTACAGCGACCTTGAAAATTTAAAGAAAAAGGTTGAAAGCGGCGCGGCATTTTTTATAACGCAGATGTTTTTCGACAACGCCTATTATTACCGCCTTGTACACGAGGCGAAGAAAATGGGAATAGATATTCCCATAATCCCCGGCATAATGCCGCTTACGGGCGTAAAAAACTTGGGCAGGATAAAGGCGATGTGCGGCAGTACCGTGCCCATAGAGCTTAGGAATATGATTGAGGTCTATTCCAAATCCTCCGCGGCGTTCAGGGAAGTGGGGCTGAACTACGCAGTTTATCAGATATGCGACCTAATCGCAAAGGGTGCGCCCGGCGTACATATTTACACAATGAACCGCGCCGATACCGCCGCGGAAATAATTTTGAGGCTTAAAAACGTTATAAATGAGTTCTTCAAAGCTGACTGAGCGGATATACGCGTATCTCGGATTTCATTCTGTTGAAAAAAGCGGTGAAACCGACGCGGCAATTTTAACTTGTCTTGACGAGCTGAAAGAGATTGCGCACTTCCGCTATAAATACAAATTTTTTAACACTCCGCCCGAATTTTTAAAAAAAGAACCGTATACTTCATATCTTCGCGGCAGCAGCGGGGTTATAGTTGCGGTTATGACCTTGGGCGGGGAAGTTGACGCCAGAATAAAATTTTTAGGGCGAACGCACGCGGCTAAGGCGCTTGTTTTCGACGCATGCGCAAGCGCGTATCTTGAACACCTTTCCGACGAGTACGAAAAGACTTTGGGCGACAATTTGTCTTACAGGTTTTGCCCCGGTTACGGCGGAAGCAGCGTTGAAGACTTGAAATTCATTTTTAAAATTCTTTCGCCCGAAAAGATAGGCGTGACCCTTTCGGACGCAAATTATATGTTGCCGTCAAAATCCATGGCGGGCGTTATTGCCGTGGGCGGCGCTTTACAAAAGACTTGCGGTAGCTGCATAGTTGCCGATAACTGCAAATATCTGAAAGGGGGTGTAAAATGCTACGGCTCGGAGAAAAAGTAACAGTATTCGATGGCGGAATGGGTAGCGAGCTTGAAAAGCTCGGGTTTGACGGTTGCCCCGAAGAGTTGAATATAACACACCCCGAAGTTATAAAGGAAATACACCGCTCGTATTCGTGCGCGGACTGCATAATGACGAATACTTTCGGGCTTAATAAAATCAAATACAAAGGTAAGTACCCTATAAAGGAACTTGCGCTTAAAGCCGTGGAAAACGCGCGCGCCGCGGGTAAAAAAGTTATTTTCGACATAGGTCCTACGGGCGCAATGATTGAGCCTTTGGGAACTATGACCTTCGACGAAGCGTACGAAGCCTTTGCCGAGATAGTAGAGTACACCAAAGATTTGGTCGACGGCTATATCGCCGAAACCTTTTCCGACCTGTACGAGATAAAGGCGTGTATTCTTGCAATAAAAGAACACAGCGACAAACCAGTATTTGCGACGATGACTTTCGACTCCACGGGCAGAACGCTTACCGGCTCTACGCCCGAAATAGTAGCAAACACCCTCGAAGGCTTGGGCGTGGACGCGCTGGGCGTAAACTGCTCGGCAGGGCCTAAGGAATTGACAGGCGTAGTCGAAAGTTTTCTTAAATACAGTGGCGTGCCCGTAATGGTACAGCCCAACCGCGGGTTGCCCGTATTGAAGGACGGCAAAACGCAGTACGTTCTTGACATTGAAGAGTTCGACTACTATATTGAAAAATTTATCGAAAGCGGCGTAAGCGTAGTAGGCGGCTGTTGCGGCACGACGCCCGAATTTATTAAAAGAATAAGCCGTTTCAGCGGACAGGCGGTGAAGCCGAGAACCGTTGAAAATGCTACGGTTGTAAATTCGGCAACTAAAGCGGTAACCATCGACGGCGTAAAAATTTGCGGCGAGCGACTTAACCCCACAGGCAAGAAAAAGCTGAAAGAAGCGCTTCTTGCGGGCGACCTTGACTACCTCGTAGACGAGGCGGTCGCACAGCAGGAGGCGGGCGCGGATATTCTCGATTTAAACGTCGGGCTTCCACAGCTTGACGAAAAGACGGTTATAGTCGAGGCGCTGAAAAAAGTTCAGGAATACGTCGACCTGCCTTTGCAAATAGATTCTTCGGATAAGTGTGCGATAGAGCGCGGGGCACGTTACTATAACGGTATTCCGCTAATAAACAGCGTCAACGGCGAAGACGAGGTGATGGACGCAATTTTCCCTATCGCCAAAAAGTACGGCGCAGTGGTGCTGGGGCTTACGATGGACGGCAGCGGCGTTCCCAAAACCGCAAAAGAGCGGTTTGAAATTGCAAAACGCATAGTAGAGCGCGCCCAAAGCTACGGCATCCCCCGCCATAAGATAATGATAGACACCCTGGTTTTAACGGCGTCGGCTGAGCAACGGCTTGTAAAAGAAACGGTCGAAGCGTTGCGGCTTGTTCAGTCGCTGGGCGTAAAGACCGCACTAGGGGTATCCAACGTTTCCTTTGGGTTGCCCAACAGGGGACTACTTAATAAAACCTTTTTAACTATGGCTATGACCTGCGGGCTGAATATGCCAATAATGAATCCTTTGGACGGTGAAATGACTGGCGCTGTAAAGGCGTTTGCGGTGCTGTCGGGCGAGGACGAAAACTCCGAAAACTATATCGGAATTTATAAAGATTTTGCGGGTGCGGTTACCACCGTCAAAACGGCGAAAGTCGAGCATATTCGGGGGGCAAACCTGTACGACTGCATTAAAAATGGAATAAAATCACAGGCGGCGGACCTTTGCAAAAAAGAGCTTGAAACTTCCGACCCGATGTCGGTTGTAAACGGCGTTTTAATAAAGGCGCTTGAAGAGGTTGGCAGGCTTTACGATGAAGGCAAACTGTTTTTGCCTCAGCTCGTTTCTTCCGCGGAGGCGGCAAAGTGCGCTTTTGAGGTTGTGGGGGAAAGACTGCCCAAAGGCATAGCAAAGAAAGGAAAAATCGTGCTTGCCACCGTCAAGGGCGACGTGCACGATATAGGCAAAAACATCGTAAAAGTCGTTTTGGAATCTTACGGCTATGAAGTTGCCGATTTAGGCAAAGACGTGCCGCCGCAAAAAGTGGTGGACGCTTGCCGAAAATTTAAGCCGCTTGCAGTGGGGCTTTCCGCGCTTATGACGACTACCGTCAAGAGTATGGCAGAAACCGTAACCGCATTAAAACAAGATGGCTGTAAGTGCCCTGTATTCGTCGGCGGCGCGGTTTTAAACGACGAAATCGCCCAAAAGATAGGCGCAAATTACTACACTAAAGACGCGCTGGAATTTGTAAAGGTTCTTGAAAAGTTAAATTAAATATTTGCAGGTTGCACGGCGAAAGTATGTGCATTAAACGGGGAATACGGTGAAATTCCGTAGCTGTACCGCAACGGTAAGCCTTTTAAAAAGGACAAGTCCGAATGCCAGACCTGTAATAAAATTTTCGTTTGATTCGAGTTAAATCAAGCGTGTAACGGCACGCTTATTTGGCGTGCCGATTTTTAATATATAAGGAGTAACTTATGAAAAAATTTTTAATCTGTTTGGCATCTGTTTTAGCTCTTTTTGCTTGTTTTGTCGTTTCCGCTTGCGACGATAAAGAGCCCGTTAAAGCCGACGAAAACACGGTAATTATTACCGCGGTCGATTCTTCGTTCGATTTTGAAGGCAAAAAACTTATAGACTATATGGATTATTTACAGGATAACCAGAAGCTCACTTATACTGTTGCAAACGGAATGGTAACTTCAATAAACGGTAAATCCAATACAACCAACAGTTTTTGGATGCTTTATACAAGCGATACCGAAAACTCGAACAATGCCTGGGGCACCTTCGAACACGAGGGCGCGCTTTACGGCTCGGCAACATTGGGCGCAGAGGCTTTGGTTTTGAAAGAAGGCTGTATTTACGTTTGGGCGTACCAAACCTTCTAAGATGAAGACGGCAAAAAACATCGCGCTTGTCGGTATGTTTGTCGCCTTGCTGATAGGCGGACAATTCGTATTAAGCGGAATTTCGGGCGTGGAAATTGTAACAGTGTTGCTATTGGCTTTCGCTTACTATTTCGGAATAGTTAAGGGGCTTTTTGTCGCAAGCACTTTTTCGCTGCTGCGGTGTTTTATTTTCGGGTTTTTTCCAAACGTCATTATTCTATATTTGATTTACTATAACCTGTTTGTCGTAGTTTTCGGACTGCTGGGGCTGAGATTTAAAAAAGAGCTTAACTTAAAAGCGCTAATAATAGTTGTAATAACGGCGGTTTTTATGACGGTTTTGTTCACCGCTTTGGACGACGTTATAACACCCCTTTATTACGGGTTTTCGCTTGACGCTATGAAGGCGTACGCGTTCGCGTCTTTGGCGGCTGTCTTGCCGCAAGTTATATGCACTTTGGTTACGGTGCCGCTAATATTTCCCGCGTTAAATAAGGCTTTTTCCGTTTTAAGAATATAAAACTTTTTATGCTTGAAATACGGTGTTAAAAGTGATATAATCTGTTAACGGAGAAATACGGAAGTTATGGCAAAAGAAGATTTGCTCGGTACCGAAAAAATATGGAAGCTGTGTTTAAAAATGGGTATACCCTGCGTGCTGGCGCAGTTGGTAAACCTTTTGTATAACGTAGTCGACAGAATTTATATCGGCAATATGGCGGATACGGGCGGTTTCGCTTTGGCGGGGCTAGGCTTGTGTGCGCCTATTCTTACGCTTATATCCGCATTTTCTTCGTTCGTGTCGGGCGGCGGTGCTCCGCTTGCGGCAAAGGCCTTGGGCGAGGATAATCCCGAACGCGCCAAAAAGATATTGAATAACGGTTTTGTTCTACTGTGCGTGTTTTCCGTTGTGCTGGGACTTGTCGCGTTTTTTGCTAAGCGTCCGTTGCTGTACGTTATCGGCGCAAGCGAAAATACATATCCCTATGCAAAAGACTATTTATCCGTCTATCTTATAGGCACGCTGTTCGTGCAGCTCAGCGTGGGTTTAAACACCTTTCTTACGGCGCAGGGCAAAAGCGCAATGGCTATGTTCGGTATGCTTATAGGCGCCGCACTCAATATCGCGCTCGACCCGCTGTTTATATTCACTTTCAATATGGGTATAAAGGGGGCGGCAATAGCAACCGTAATAAGTCAGCTTGCAAGCTGTATCTTTATAATTTGCGTGCTTTTGAAAAAGAACGCTACGCTTCGACTGGATATTAAATATATGAAGCCCGATTTGAAAATTATCGGGGCAATTTTCGGCTTGGGACTTGCTTCGTTCGTAATGTCGGCAACCGAATCCGTAATAGGGTTTGTGTTGAACGGCAGATTAAAGCATTACGGCGATCTTGCGGGGGAAGACTTGGGGGATTTGCACGTTTCGTCGCTTGCCGTACTTCAAAGCGTTATGATGCTTATATCCGTGCCTGTTTCGGGCTTCACTCAGGGCGTTACGCCGGTACTTGCTTATAATTTCGGCGCAAGAAACAAAGACAGGTTAAAACGCGCCTATTTTATTACGCTTATAGTGTGCTGGGCATATTGTTCGGTTACGGCGATAATGATGATGTGCTTCCCGCACTTGTTCGCGCGTATATTTACACACAACGCCGAAGTTCTGGCAATAACCGATAATTATTTGCCCGTGTTCGTTGCGGGTATGTTGATATTCGGCGTTCAGCGCGCTTGCCAGACCACGTTCGTTGCCGTTACGGAAGCTAAAATTAGTCTGTTTATCGCTGTTTTAAGAAAAATTATTTTGCTTGTTCCTTTTGCGTTTTTGTTCCCTTTGGCGCTTGGTGTAGGCGGCGTTTACTGGGCGGAATGTGCGGCGGACGGTATAGCGGCTACGCTGTGCGGAACTATTTTCTTTTTCCGTTTCCGTAAAATTTTAAAAGGACTGGATAATAAAACAGTGAAAGCGGACGAGGAGACAAATATTTAACAAAAAAGGCGGTATTCAAATACTGCCTTTTTTGTATTAAGTGGTTTACATATTTATTCTTTTATGATATACTTTAAACAAAATATAACGGTTTGAAAAGAAAATTTTTACGCAAGATGACAGAAGAAGTTCAAAAATTAAGCAAAGCAAAATTTAATAAATTACTCAAAGAAATGGCCAAGGGTAATCAAGCCGCATTTGATACTTTTTATTCTGCATACGGTAGGTACGTTTATTCGATAGCGGTTTCCGTAACTAAATCTTATAGCCTTGCTGACGAGATAGTTGACGACGTTTTATTCAAAATTTGGCAAAATGCTTCAAAACTGAAAAACATTGAAAATCCTCCCGGTTGGATATACATAGTTACGTCTAACTGCGCTAAGGATAAACTAAAAGCGGAAAAGGCATTTAGTGAAATTTACGATATACCGCAAGATGATAAAAATATCGAAGAATTCATAATTAAAAATACTTTTCTTTCGGATATTTCTTCTCTCGATGAGGAAGAGCAATTTATATTTATTTCAAAATTTATCAAAGATTTAACTTTAGAATCAATTGCAAAAGCAATTGATAAGCCGTTGAGTACGGTTTCTTCAATATATTATCGGGCACTAAAGAAATTGAAACAAACGGTAAAAATGTTTTAAATTTTTCGTAAAAATCACCTAGTTCAATAGTCTAATAGGTAGAAAATTGAACGAGGTGAACTTATGAAAAAAAAGATTTTAGTTTGTTTGGTTGCTGTTTTTGGTGCAGTTGCGTCTAGCTTTTGCACGGGCTTTAAATTTGTTTCGTCTGACGAAACGAAATACTGCGGTGGAAGTGATTTTACCGAGCAAAGCGAAACTATTAACTATTCAAGAAAAGAAACTACAACTTACAGTACAAACGGCGATGTGCCGAACTATGACCGAATTAAAGATTCAAGTTGCGCCAACGTAGCGGGAACGGTACTTATCGGTTATTACGACAGATTTTGCGAAGAATTAGTTCCCAACTATAAAACTTACGTCCAAATCGGCGCCAGTATAATGTATAGGACTGCAAGCCTTGAAATCAAAGCAGTAATGGAAGAGCTATATACTTTGATGGACACCGATGTCGGCGCTGCCGGCACTACTTACGACGGATTTCATAAGGGCATGAAATCGTACGTAAATAATCACGGTTATTCTTACTCTACGGAAGATTTAGGTAATTTAGATTTTAACAAATATAAATCTGCCGTTGAAAACAATAAGCCTGTGGCGGTATTTCTTGAAAACTATTCGTATGCTGTATCGTGGAAAGATAGCGGTACTAGCGAAGTAATTAAAAGCCATTACAGCACTGTGGCGCACGTAGTCGTGGGTTGCGGATACAAAGTAGATACTTATTATAATGCAAACGGTCAAGTTATAGCTACAAGAACTTATCTTAAAGTGGCATCCGGCTGGTTTGAATACGGTATTACATATTTATGTTTGGATGGTAAAAGTTCATTAGATAGGGCTAATGCGATAATTATCCAATGAGGTTAAAATGGAAGATAAAGACATAGAACAATATCTAAAAGAACGCGCGGACGAAGTTAAAGTCAAAGATTTTTCCGAACGCTGGGAAAAACTTAAAGGAAGAATAGAGGCGGCGCAAGAAGTAGAAGTAAAGGAAACTGCTTCCGAAACAGTTTTGGCAACCTCGTCAAACGGGAACGTATCAAACAATGCCGTAAGGAAAAAATTAATTCTTTCTTTAAGCGCGGTCTTTTTGGCTATTGCTGTATGCTTGGCTGTCGTCTTGCCGATAACGTTAAAGAAGAATGACGTTCGTCAATATTTAAGTTTTAAAGATTTAGCAGCAAGTGATATGCTTACGGCAGATGAGTTTTATGGTCAAATTGAAGAAACCAATTTGGTTATAGTTGATATTCAAAAATTTGAAGCAAGCAGTTACTTATTGTATTATACAGACGATAATGAAGTAGTTGGCGGTAAGTTTGACGTTTTCGATGAGGACGAAGTAATATTTGCCAATGTAGTTTTTTATGACACAATTGTTGAATCGTCATTCGAAATCGGAGAAGATTTCAAATCGTACAACATAAACGGTTTTCGTATAGATTATAAAATCGGACTGAACGAAAAGGAACAATATAAAACGACGGCAAAAGCTGTCAGTGATAGCATCAACTATGAACTTGTTTGTTTGTCAGCCGAAGAAAACATAGAGAGTTTCTTTAATAAATTTTTCGGTTAATTATAATTTATTTCTGTAATTGAATTTTTTAAGAACTTGCTTTTTGCGGTTTGTGGTAACTTCTGTATAGATTTGTGTGGTTGCAACGCTTGCATGCCCGAGTATTTCTTGAACAGAGCGCAAATCCGCACCGTTGGCAAGAAGATTAGTGGCAAAAGTATGGCGTAGATAATGCGGAGTAGACTTCGTTGTTATCTGCGCCTTTTTTGCGTATTTTTTATAAATGTCTTCAATCCCGTGAATAGAAATCGGGTTGCCGTAACGGTTAACAAAAATGTGCTGGTCATTCGAATTTCTGCGTTCGCGTATAAGTGTTTTAAGCCTTTCCCATGTAACTGAAGAGGATATGTAAATAAGACGCTGCTTTCGTCCCTTGCCGTGAATAAGCAGTGTTCTTTCGCTTGCAATAACATCCTCAATCGTGAGGGCGGCAGCCTCACCAATTCTAATGCCGGTACTTATCAAAAGGTCCAAAAGTGCCGCATCTCTTAAAAGTTCTTTTTTCGCAAAAGCCGAGAGCGTTTCGCTTTCAGTGCTCAAACAGTTAAGAAGTTTAGTTACTTCGGTTAATGACAGGGTTTTAGGCAGTTTCCTCTCTTGCTTGAATTTGAATTTCAGTTTCGCAAAGGGGGAAAGTTGAATGTAATCATAGTTAAGCAAATAATCGTAAAAATTTTTAAGCGTAATTATTTTTCTGCGAATGGAGGTGTCTTTTAACTTTAATCGGCTGTTAAGATATGAAACGAATGCACATATGTCAGGGTGTAAAATATTTTGTTCGTATTCAAAAAATTGTTTTAAATCGCTTTTATATGCTGACAAGGTTTTTTGTGATAAATTTTTGGTCGCTTGCAAGTAA
>JAIDQV010000185.1 GCA_029062045.1 Clostridia bacterium | reverse complement strand
CAGGGCAAGCAGATGGACAGAACCACCGCAGACCATATGGGTATGCTTGCAACGGTTATGAACTCGCTTGCAATGATGGACGCGTTGGAACAGCACGGTATTCCCACCCGCGTTCAGACCGCGCTTACTATGACCTCGGTTGCCGAGCCCTACATTTTAAGAAAGGCTTTGCGCCACTTTGAAAAGGGCCGCGTAGTAATTATTGCTTGCGGCACGGGTAACCCGTACTTTTCAACCGACTCCGCAGGGGCGCTCAGGGCGTGCGAAATTCAAGCCGACCTTTTGCTTATGGCAAAGAATATCGACGGCATTTACGACAGCGACCCCAAACTTAACCCTAAGGCGAAGAAATACGACCATATCAAATATATGGACATCATAAACAACGGCATCAAGGCCATGGATACGACGGCGGCGACGATGTGTATGGAAAACGATATTCCCGCGCTTGCGTTCGGGCTTAGCGAAAAGAATTCCATTATAAAAGCCGTTTGCGGCGAAAAGCTCGGCACAATTATAGACAATAATTAAAAGGGGAAATAATTATGATAGATAACGAACAGGTTGAAGAAATACTTCTTATATTGGATGACAAACTTACCAAAACCGTAAGCGTTTTAAAGGAAGAATATGCGGCTGTCCGCGCGGGTAGAGCCAACCCCCACATCTTGGATAAGGTTATGGTTGACTACTACGGCGCGCCTACGCCCGTAACCCAAACTTCCAACATTTCCGTGCAGGAAGGCAGGTGCCTGGTTATCGCGCCCTGGGACGTATCTCTTTTAAAGGGTATCGAAAAGGCTTTGCAGCAGTCGAATATAGGCATTACGCCCACCAACGACGGCAAGGTTATCCGTCTTGCTTTCCCCCAGCTTACCGAAGAGAGAAGAAAAGAACTTTCCAAACAAGTCCGCAAAATGGGCGAGGACGCGAAGGTTGCCGAAAGGAATATCCGCCGCGACGCTTTGGAACAGTTAAAGAAGTTAAAGACTGATAAAGTGCTTTCCGAAGACGAATACGCTTCCTGCGAGAAGGACGTAGAAAAGGCGGTTTCCGACGCCGTTGCCGAAATCGACGCGGCTGTTGCGGCTAAGGAAAAGGAGATAATGACCGTTTAATAATGGACGAAAATAAAATTCCTCTGCATATCGGGCTTATAATGGACGGCAACGGCAGGTGGGCGAAAAAGCGGCTTATGCCGCGCTCTTACGGTCACAACGCGGGTATGAACGCGATGATTAAAATCGCCGAACACGCGAAGGTGCGCGGGGTTAAATATCTAACCGTTTACACCCTGTCAACCGAAAACCTTTTGCGCCCGCAGGAAGAGCTTGACGGACTTTACGGGCTTTTCCGTAAATATTTCACCAAGAACGTGCAAAAACTGTATTCTAGCGGCGCGGGCGTTAAAGTGATAGGCGATATTTCTGTATTGCCCCAAGACGTGCAAACCTTGCTTTTAGACGGCGAGAAGAACTCGCCGAAGGATTGCGCCTTCTGGCTGATTTTTGCAATTAATTACGGGGCGCGTGCCGAGTTGCTTCGCGCCTGCAACCTTGCGATAGAAAAGGGCGAAAAACTTGACGGAAAGTCTTTCGGCAATTATCTTTACACGCAAGGCGTTCCCGACCCCGACTTGATTATAAGAACGGGGGGAGAGAAAAGGCTTTCAAACTTCCTACTGTATCAGTCGGCTTATTCCGAGCTGTATTTCACCGACACACTCTTTCCCGACTTTGACGAAAGCGAGCTTGACAAAGCTATCGAAGAGTTTTCCAAAAGGGAAAGGCGCTTCGGAAAAATAAATTAAAAAGGTATATAAATTTGGAACAAGAAGTACAGGGCGAAAAGCCCGTTGAAAACGAGAATAAAAAGAAACTTACGCCCTTGCAAAAGCGTGTAATTACCGCGGTTTGCTACGTGGTAGTGCTTATTGCAATGTGCGCGCTTAAATGGTGCGTACCGCAGGGCAACGTTGCCGGCGGTTGGGGCTCGATAGGGTTCGATATAGTGTTTACCGCCATTTCGGTTATCGGCGCATACGAGTTTTTGCGCGCGATAGACCGTTCGGAAAGCGGTATAAACTGCAAAATTTCTATGCCCCAGCACGCAATTACCATTGCCTTTTGCGCTATGGCAGTGCCCCTTTTCGCTTTGGTTGAAATGGCTATGGAAGGCGGCTTGCTCGCTATGACGTGCGCGTTTACGGTTTACGTAATGTTTCTTGCCTCAACCTCTGTGTTCGACCACAGAAGAAGCTCGGTAAAAGGCACCATTTACTGCATTTTCTGTATGCTGTATTGCGGCGTGCTTTCAACCCTTCTTTCGGCAATCAACCATTTGGGAACCAACTCGATGGCGGCCATTTTGGTGGTATTCCTGTGCCCCGTTCTTACGGACGTAGGCGCGTTTGTAATAGGCAGCTCGTTGAAGAAGTTCGTTCCTTTAAAACTTGCCCCCCAGCTTTCCCCCAATAAGACCGTTATAGGTGCAGTCGGCGGAATAATAGGCGGCGTGCTTGCCTCGATTATCGTATATTATATGATGTATCTTTTAGGCGGAATTAACGGTGAAATTTTCTACACCGGCTTCAACGGCGTCGACTTGACGGTAAGAAGCGAAACCTTCCCCGCGCTTTTGTCCTTTATCCTTGTAGGACTTGTAACCTCGTTTATGGCGCAGATAGGCGACCTTTTTGAAAGCGCGATAAAGAGGGAATGTGGCGTTAAAGATATGGGCAATCTTTTGCCCGGACACGGCGGAGTTTTAGACAGATTCGACAGCATGCTTTACTGCGGCGTGGTAGTTTTCATCAGCTTCGGCGTGATAATATAAAGAATAAATAAATTTTAACGGCGCGGGTAAAAATTGTGGTTTTTGCCCGCGCACCGAATTTTGTGCATACTTATGACTTTTTGTCATTAATTAAAATTTTACGGGTATAATAATTATGAAAAAGATTGCTTTATTAGGTTCAACAGGCTCTATCGGCGTACAGGTTTTAGACGCAGTGCGCCGCCATCCCAACAGCTTTAAAATCGTTGCTATGTCCGCCTACGGCGAGTCAAAAGTATTCACCAGGCAGATAAAGGAATTTTCGCCCGAGCTGTACGCAGTTGCTTCCACGAACAAGGAAGCGGCTTTGGAAGTTGCGGCGTATGAGGACGCGGATATAGTTTTCAACGCAGTCAGCGGTTTTGCGGGGCTTGAGTACAGCGTAACGGCGATAAAGGCGGGTAAGACGCTTGCCCTTGCCAACAAGGAAACTCTTGTGTGCGGCGGGGAATTTATTACAAGGCTTGCCAAGACCCACGGCGTGGAAATTATCCCCGTCGACAGCGAACATTCGGCAATCTGGCAGTGTTTGGGCTTTGAAAAGCAGGCGTCTTTTAAAAAACTTATTCTCACTGCAAGCGGCGGGCCTTTCAGAGGTTATACATGGGAACAGCTTGAAAAGGTTACCCCCAAGCAGGCGCTTAACCACCCCACCTGGCAAATGGGCAAAAAAATCACTATCGACAGCGCAACCCTGTTAAACAAGGGCTACGAGGTTATCGAAGCGCACGAGCTGTACAACGCGCCCTATTCCAAGATAGAAACGGTTATTCAGCCCACAAGCGTTGTACATTCCCTTGTAGAGTTTGCCGACGGTTCGGTAATGGCGCAGATGGGTACGCCCGATATGCAAATTCCCGTTCAGCTTGCGCTGACCTATCCCAAGCATATGTCTACGGCGGCTCAGCCTTTAAGTTTTAAAAAGGCGCTTTCCGTCGAGTTTATACCTATGACAAGAAAACAGTATCCGCTGTTTGATTTGGCGCTTACCTGCGGCAAAGAAGGGGGCACCTTGCCCTGCGCTTTGAACGCGGCGGACGAGGTTGCCGTTAAAGCCTTCTTGGACGGCAAAATCAAGTTCACCGATATTTACTCGACGGTAGAACACGTTCTTTCCACCACCGAGCGCGACGAGCTTGTAAGCTATAAACAGCTTGAAGACGCCGACAGCAACGCGCGTTGGAAGGCTCAGAAATTTATCTATAAACTTTCAAAATAAATCCGCGCCGAAAGCCGCGGGTAAAGGAATAAATGGGTTTACTTTCAGTTTCCTCGGTTATGTCCACAATAGGCTCGGTATTGCTTGCAATTTTAATTTTGCTTGTAATGATAACCGTGCACGAGTTCGGGCATTACCTCGCTGGCAAAGCGTTAAAATTTAAAATAAACGAGTTTGCGATAGGCTTCGGACCAAAGCTGTTTGCGCACAAGGCAAGCGAAACGACAGAAGAGTTTTCTGTCCGTCTTTTGCCGCTTGGCGGGTTTTGCGGGTTCGACGGCGAGGACGGAGCAGGCAGCGAAGAAATAAAAGACGGCTTCACCTCGAAAGCGCCCTGGAAAAGGATTATAGTTCTTATTGCAGGGCCTTTGATGAACTACGTTCTTGCCTTGCTTTTAATTATCATATCCATGTTTGCGTTCGGCCAGCAAGTCTTTAAAGTGGGCGGCATAGACACCGAAAGCGAAACTGCTATAGAAAACGCCGAAATTTACAAAAAGTACAGCC
The DNA here is from genome assembly GCA_029062045.1 of Clostridia bacterium. GTDB lineage: Bacteria > Bacillota > Clostridia > Christensenellales > Borkfalkiaceae > Coproplasma. The sequence continues at coordinate 4,460 of JAIDQV010000185.1, read as the reverse complement.
TTGAAGAAGGCGACATGATTTTGGAAATAAACGGCAAGCGCATTTATCTTATAACGGATATGATGGCCGCGCTTAAAGGTAAGACGGAGGAGGATACCGTTCCAATCCTTGTCTACCGCGACGGAGAGGAAATAACACAACCCGTTCGGCTACGCGGCAACTGCGACTTTGAAAACTCTAACGAAACGGGCAAAATCTGGCGCGCCCTCGGCATAGGTAAAATTCAGCATGACGACGCAACCTATTGGAACGTTTCCGCGGACAATTACCGTTTGGGGTTCTTCCAAACGATAGGCGGCTCGTTCGTATATTCCTTTAAAATTGCGGGCACTATATTTAAGGTTTTGGGCGAACTTCTGACGGGCAGCTTAGGTTTAAGCGCAATGGGCGGACCCGTTACGACCATAAAACTCACTTCCGAAATTGCAACCCAAAGCGTGCAGTCCTTTTTTGAAATTGCGGCGTATATAGGCGTAAACCTTGCGGTGTTCAACCTGTTGCCAATACCCGCGCTGGACGGCAGCAAAGTTATTTTCTGTTTGATAGAATGGGTTTTCCGAAAACCCGTGCCGCGAAAGATAGAGGCTATAATTCATATGGTGGGTTTCGTTTTAATTCTCGTCTTTGCGGTAGTGGTGGATATATTACAATTTGCCCGATGTTAAACGTTCCGTTTAATCAAGTATCTTAATCGCTGTGGCGTAAGTCTTACAGCTCTCAAATCAAACTAAAAGCCCGACGGCAACGCCGTCGGGCTTTTCTAATTATTTAGTTTTCTTCGGGTTTGGGTTCTTCTTTCTTTTTGTCGGCGGCGTAGCTTTCAAGCTGTTTTATAAACGCCTTAGAGGAAAGAACAAGCACGCCTGCCACGACAACGAGTGCAATATCTACGAACACGTAGGAGTTGTACGTTGCGCTGTAAAGCCAGAAGTTGTCAAACCCTTCGGCTGCGGCGTTTGCGCCGAAAGCGAATACTCCCGAAAATAAGTGCGCTACAAACCTTAACGAGCCCGCCATAATCGCGCCCAACGCAAATTTCACTTGCGGGAATTTAAGCGCGCCAATATTTTTGAACGCCCCTGCAAACGCCACGAAAGCGAACGCGATAGGATAGTCCAGAAGGAACTGCGCAGGGTGAATTATGTAGGGGTCCTGCATGGCCTGCATAAGTCCGTAAATAAAGCCTATAAGCAAGCCCTTTTTCGTGCCGTAAGTGTACGCGTAAAGCATAACGGGGAAAAGCGAAACCAAGGTTATGCTGCCGCCAAAGGGCATATCCCACAGCTTAACGTAAGAGAGTACGAAGCTCATTGCAATACAAATGCCTGCAAGGGCTATGCTGCGGCTGTCGAAAGATTTCTTATCCCTGTAACCGAGAACAAGCGCTCCGACAACCAAGATAACGATAAGCGCGGCAGCCGAAAGATATAACGCAAGCTGATTTGTATAATCGCTATAATATCCGTCATCAACGATATGCCTTGTGAAATAAATTCCTATGGTTACGCCAGCGGCTATAATGCCTGCGCCGCAATGTGCGCCGAATGTAATTGCAAGCGGCTTTAAAAAGATTGGCTTCTTTTTTGAAATTACGAACAGAACAACTCCGCAAATAAGCGCATACGAGAATACAACGAGGAGGGGAACGAGGACGTAATTTACAACGTCTGCATTCAGCCACTTGTCTTCAAGGTACGCGGGGTTTGTGCGCTTTGAAAGCTGCAAGGCAAGCATAGTTATGCCCGCAACCAAAGCGTATCCTACAAAGCCGAGTACGGCGTACTTTGCATAGGCGCCGGCGATACTGCGTTTTGCAAAATAAATCACAACGCCTGCAACGATGAGTGCGGCAAGCACGCCTACCGTCAGCCACAGAATAACCGATTCTGCGGTATCGAAAGCGTACGTTGCCAAAAGTGAGTTAACCAACATACTTTTCTCCTTCTACCGCCGAAAAATATAAATCGCCCCCATACAAAATATGGGGACGAAAGAAATAATCTCTTTGCGCTATCGCTCAACCATTACGTTGCCGATTCAAAGGGTATAATCTCAGCTCGCGCATATACTTCGCATCTCTTTGTCGCGCTTGCATTTTTGTTTCGGTCACTTACGTCACTGTAAGCTCCCTCACAAAAGCCGCGCGCTCCGCGACCTGCTTGTATCTGCACAAGCTACGCCGCTTAATCTGCGTTCGTATATACGGGCACCCCCGACGGTATTTAATTTATTGTAAAAAAATTATATTATAAATACGCTGTGTTGTCAACTATTTAGTCTCGGCGTTTGTCGTTTGGTTGGGGTCTGCATAGCCCAGCTCTTCCGCGGCCAAATCAACCATGTCACGCTTGGGTGCTTCAACTTCTTTATCCTTGCCGTCGCCGCCGTCGTTTTTCTTGCCGCCGTACAGCACCTTCAAAAGTATAGGCGTCAAAATGGAAGAAATAAGTATGAGAAGCACCGTCATCAGCACGAAGCCTTCGGGCAAGCCTGCGCCAACGGCTTTGTCTGTAACTATCAGCGCAACTTCGCCGCGCGCCATCATTCCTACGCCCGCGATAGCGCTTTCACGCCAGCTGTATTTAAACCCTTTGGCAACTGCGCCGCACCCTACGATTTTACCTATAAGACCCATAAGCACGGCAAGGAAAGCAAGAAGAACAATCATACCGCTCATTCCGTTGAAGGAAATATTGCTTATGCCGATATTTGCAAAGAACACCGGCGCAAACATAGTGTAGGTATTTACTTCAACTTTCTTGTTGGTATATTCGCTTGCACGGTGCGCCGTCGAAAGAACTACACCTGCAAGGAAGGCGCCGGTTATGTCCGCAACGCCGAAAATTTCTTCCGCCGCCCAGCTGTAAAGGAAGCATACCGCAAGCGAGAAGACGGGGATACGGCGGGTCGTGGGCCACTTCTTGTCAAGCCATTTGAAAAGATAAGAAACCCCGAAACCTAAGCCGATAGCAACTACGAAGAACGCAACTATCATAATAAGCGTTCCCCACCATTGAGCCTTGAACCACTCGAAGGTGCCTGTCTCGAATTCCGTTGCGCCGGCTTTAGCGATGCCCGTTACAACGGATAAAAGGACTATGCCGATAACGTCGTCTATAATCGCCGCTGAAACGATTGTCGTGCCGAGTTTGGTGTTTATCTTGCCAAGCTCTTTCAAAACAGATACGGTAATCGCAACCGAAGTCGCCGTCAAAATCATACCGATGAATATGCAGTTGTAAATATTGTCGGTGCCAAGCCCTATATCGCCGAAGGGCAGTGAAATTACCGTGCCGAGGGCAAGGGGAACCAATACGCCCGCGCAGGCAATAAGTATTGCGGCGGGACCCGTCCTTTTAAGCTCTTGCAAGTTTGTTTCAAGCCCGGTTGAGAACATCAACAAAAGAACGCCGATTTTCGAGAATATCGCAAGTCCGTCCTTGCCGGTTGAAAAGCCGTCTCCGTTCAAAAGGAACAGCGAAGTATATTCCGCGCCGTTGCCCTTTTCAAGCCCTATAAGCGAGAAGCCGCACAGCTCGCCGAAGATAGCGGGGCCGATAAGTATGCCCGCAATTATATAGCCTAGCACTTGCGGCAACCCTATCTTTCTGAAAATAAGTCCGAAAAGTTTTGTAAAGAACAGTATCAGGGCAAGGATAATTACAAAGCCCAAACCGCTGTTAATTAAAAATATTCCTTTCATATTTTATCTCCTGTTTTTCCGTACGATACATTATAGCACACGGAAAAATTAATTGCTAAAAATTTTTAGATTTTTTTAAAAAGGGTATTGACAAATGGTTTTTTTGTGTTACAATGTAATTGAAAAAGAAAATAACTTACAAAAAATGTTAGGTACCAACATTAATACGAGGTAAGCTATATGAAGGATAAGTAGCCGCGAAAGCGGGACAAGGTTAATTTTTTTGGCGGGAACGCCGCCTCTATATGATAAGGGAATTTATTTTGGGAGGTAGGACCGATGGGTACTTACACCGAGATAAATAAAGGTAAAGGCAGGTAAACTCCGATGTACCATTTTACAGGTGAAATCTAATTCCTGATACGCGGAAAGTTTGGCAACAGTTTTAGGTTGCAAGGTTTTGAACCGTTTTGGCAATGTGCCCCGTGTAGGAGGCGATTTCAAAAATCAAAACTTAATAAAATTATCGCCGCGCGGCTTTGAATGCCGCGCGGCTGTTTGTTTCTGCGGGGTAGCGTACGCCGTTTAACGGGAGAGCATCCAGTTCTTCACGTCTTCACGCTCGATAGGGGTAATGTTTTCAGTTGGATATTTCGACAATGGTCCGCCGTTGGTGTAGATAAAGTATTTTCCGTCGTTCGTTATATACAAAGTCTCTTCATAGCCGTCAGGGTCGCCGGGTTTACCGTATGTAAATTTCTTATCTACGGTGGAGGACGCTGTGTCGTAAAGAATATTGTCTATTTCTCTACACATG
>JAIDQV010000184.1 GCA_029062045.1 Clostridia bacterium | reverse complement strand
CCGCCCTTCCGTGCTATAATAACCGTATGAAGTTATTAATTGCATCTGATATACACGGCTCGGCTAAATACTGCAAACAGCTTTTAGAGGCTTACCGCAAGGAAGGCGCGGAAAAACTGCTGCTTCTCGGCGACATACTTTACCACGGTCCCAGAAACCCTTTGCCCGACGGCTACGCCCCGCAAGATGTCGCCTCACTTTTGGGCGAATTGAAAGAAGATATTATTTGCGTGCGCGGCAACTGCGACAGCGAGGTTGACCAAATGGTCCTCCCCTTCCCCGTAACTCCCGACTATGCGGCGGTGTTCGTCGACGGTGTAAGAATATATCTTTCCCACGGGCACAGGGAAGTCCCTCCCCTCTGCGCGAAGGATATTTATATAACGGGGCACACGCACGTGCCTTTAAAAGAAAACTGCGGATACCTTCACCTTAACCCCGGTTCGGTGTCTTTGCCGAAAGAGGGAAGCGCGCACGGATACATTCTGTACGATGACGGCAAGTTCTTGTTTAAGACGCTTGACGGAGAAATTTACGACAGCTTATCAATATAAATAAAAGATGCAACGCAAATGCGTTGCATCTTTTATTTTAATGTTCTTGGATTGACTTATGCAAACAACCACAAATCTTTCTTCGTGATAGCGCCGATAATATCGGTAATCCAGAAGAAAAGGGTAATGGGGGGAATCAACTGCAAAATACCTGCAATGATGTGTCCTCTCGTAATACGAGTAATTGCGCCCAAAAGCCAGCTAGTGAAAGGGATAATAGCGAAGATAAGAGTAAGTAACCAGTTATTAATCCCAAGGTAACCTTTGCCACTTTTTGCCATTTCGATAACTCTCCTTTTAAAATTATTAATAAATATATTATATCATATATGTAAAATATGTCAACAAAAATTTTTATGTTTTATGAAAACATCTCTTCGCCCAGTAAAAGCGCGTGTCCCTTCACAAGAACCCACACAAGGTCCAAAATCCACATGAAGAATGCGCCGGGAAAAACAGTAAGAATACCTAATATTACCCACACCACATCGTTTTTGGAAACGCCCTTTACTATACGGCAAATTCCGTAGAAAACGTCAATACAAGGAATGCACAAAATGACCTTTATAAGAAGCGGCATTTCGTCAATAGCTTTTAACAAATCGTTCATATTCATCTCCTAAATTCAAATACTTTATTATATTATAAACCTATGGCGAAAAATGTCAAAAAGATTTATAAACAAAAATAAAAAACAGCGGTAAACCCGCTGTTTTAGTTTGATTTTTAGATGAGCTCGATGATAGCTTCTTCAGCTCCGTCGCCGCGGCGTGTGCCGAGAAGGTAAATCCTCGTATAACCGCCGCCCTGTCCAAGCTCTTGCGCACGCTGTGCGTACTTGGGCGCGATTTCGTTGAAAAGTTTTTCCATCAAAGGATGCTGGATATCACCCGTTCTCTTCTTAAAGTCGGACTTCTTTTCGTTGAAGGGTTTAACTTCCTGCAAATCGTAAAGTTTACCCATGAGCTGACGGCGAACCGCAAGTTTTTTGGGGCTGTCTTTAACGCCTTTAGTGGTAACTTCCTTACCCTTCTTGTCCGTGGTTTTAATATCGTATTCTACGTTTTCGTCGTAGACGGAGATTGCTTTAGTGATTATCTTTTCAACGTAGGGCTGTAACTCTTTCGCCTTTGCTTTGGTGGTGGTTATTTTGCCGTACCACAACAGCTCGGACGCCTGATTTCTTAAAAGAGCTTCTCTCTGCTCTGCCGTTCTTCCCAATTTACCGGGCATACCGTTAATCCTCCTTGTTTGACAGTGAAAGTCCGTATGATTCAAGCTTAATAATAACTTCGTCCAATG
>JAIDQV010000183.1 GCA_029062045.1 Clostridia bacterium | reverse complement strand
TTGTATGTAAACGGCAATTTATTATGTGAGGGCGAAAAAGTTTTTTAAAAATGACTGTATAAATTAAATAATTTGCGTCAATAAACTGCCTGTAAGCAAATCTTAGAGGTGAGTTATGAAAAAGTTTATTGCAGTAGGATTATTATTAATTGCGGTTATATGCGCGGCGGTTTACTTCGGGTTCGGCAAGGCGGAAACAGCCCAGGCGGAAAACGATTATTTGAGAATTCACGTCCGCGCAAATTCCAACGACCAAATCGACCAGGATATTAAATATAAAGTCAAAGACGAGGTTGTAAAGTTTATCACCCCCTACATAACCAAGTGCGTAGACAAGCCTGCCGCTATGGAAGTTATAGGCGGAATTTTGGACGGCATAGAAGACGTTTGCGACAAAACTTTAAAGGCGAACGGGTTTAACTACACCTCCAGGGCACAGATAAGACAAGAGGAATTCCCCACCCGCGTTTACGGAGATTTGACCCTTGAAAGCGGAGTTTACGACGCGTTAATCGTGGAACTGGGTACCGGCACGGGCGACAACTGGTGGTGCGTTATATACCCTCCGCTCTGTTTCACCTCCGCCACTACCGATATTCAGTACCGTTCCATTATTAAAGATATTATAGATAAGTTTAAAGGCTAATAAGTTGCCGCCCGCGGGATTTTTCCGCGGGCGGTTTTTATTACAGTTCTTCTGGGCGAAGTATAAAGGCTTGTCCGTTTAATAGCTGAACCGTAATGTTTTCACCGTTACAGTTTATTTTGGCTATGTATTCGCTTTTTATTAACAAAAATATATCCATCAAAAATTGCTCTTTACTTATCCGCTCTTCTTTCCTGCAATATATTTTTCCGTATTTGTCCATAATAACCACCTTTATTAAGACATAATTGTCTATATTGAGAGAATTATAAAAGACAAATTTGTCTTTGTCAACAATTTTAAAACATTTTTGTCTAAAATTGTTTACGATGAAACTTGAAACACGGATAAAAGAATTAAGGTTAGAAAAAAGTTTAACGCAAAGCGATTTGGCAAAAGAAATAAACACGAGCCAAAGAAATATCGGGCGTTGGGAGAACGGTGAAAACGAACCCACCGCTTCCTTTTTGATTGCACTTGCAGACTTTTTTAAAGTTTCGATTGATTATCTTTTGTGTCGCGAAGACGAGTTCGGAAACATAGTAATAAAACAGTAATATTCAATTTACGCCGCCCGCGGGTTGTTTCCCGCGGGCGGCGCTTTTTATACCGCATTTTAACAAAAACGCAGAGATGCGGTGCAATGCTAGGCGCGGTGATTTTTTACGACGGGGCGCGTACGCCTGTACGTAACCCTAGAAAAAATTGCCGCAACAACGCAGAGTGCCGTAGATTTGCGTTTTTTCTCCGCATAAATTTTTTAATCTTATTCATAATAATTGCAAAGGCGGGCGCGGTGCGCCTGCTAACACATATTTTTAAGTCGCTCGGCGCGAAGGCAGAGCAAGGAGGAAAAATGAAAAAAGCACTTAGAATAGGCGCGGCAACCTTAGCATTAGCAACGGTAGCTACGGTGGGCGCAATATTCAACAACACGGGACACACAGGCGATAACGACTTTGCCGTAGCCCCCTACGTTCAGACTGCTGTTTTAAAGCAGGGTGCGACGGGCGGCGAAGTAAAAGAATTACAGAGACGTTTAAAACAATGGGGTTATTATTCGGGCGCGGTTGACGGCGTTTACGGCGCGGGTACGGTGAAAGCGGTTAAAGACTTCCAGAAGAAGAACGGGCTTAAAGCCGACGGCATTGCGGGTAAATCAACCTTTGAAGCCCTCGGTATGAACGACAGCGCGAAGGCGCTTGAAGGCAACAAGGGGTCTTCGGGCTCTTCTTCGAGCGGTTCTAATTACACCAGCTCGGATTTGTACCTTTTGGCTAAAACCATTTACGCAGAGGCGCGCGGTGAAAGCTACACCGGTCAAGTTGCGGTAGGCGCGGTTATTTTAAACAGAGTTAAATCTACCAAGTTCCCCAACACCATTTCGGGTGTAGTTTATCAGAAACACGCCTTTACCGCCGTTTCGGACGGACAGATTAACCTTGAACCAGACAAGACCGCTATGAACGCGGCACAGGACGCTATGAACGGCTGGGACCCCACCTACGGTTGCATTTACTACTACAACCCCGCGGTGGCAACGAGCAGTTGGATATTCTCTAGAAAGACGGTTACCACGATAGGTAAACACGTATTCGCTGTGTAGGAGGAAAATTATGAGTAAGAAAGAAATTTCAAGCGGAACGGAAAAGGCGGAAGCCCTTACCCGCAAGAAGAGCGGCGTTAAAACCGAAGGTACGAAGAGTAAAACTCCCGAAAAGAAAAGCGTTAAAAAGTCTACGCCCGTGAAACAGAACAAAGGCGGCAAGACGGTTAAAGCGGATAAGAAAGTTAAGAAGAATAAGCGTGTAAAACAGCTTACCGAAAAGCAGCTTAAAAGAAAGCAGGCGCGCGAGCAGAAGAAAATAGAGCTTGCCCGCATCCGTGCCGAAAAGAAGCAGAAGAGACTTGAAAAGAAGCTGGAAGCTAAGCAGAAGCGTCTTGACAGAATTGCGGCTGTTAAACAGGCACGCGCAGAAAGAAAAGCAAAGGCGAAGGAACGCCGCGATATGCTGAAACACGAGAGCAAGGAAGCCCGCCGCGAACGTATTGCGGAAGAGCGTCAAGCAAAAGTTGAGGCAAGAAAGGCAAAGACCGAAGCGCGCGTTGCTAAGCGTGAAGCGGCTATGGCGGACAAGCGTGCTAAGCGCGAACATCAGTTGAAACTGCGTGCGCAGAAGCGTGCAGAAAAGAACGAAAAACGCCATGCGCCCGGTTTCGGCGGCTGGCTTGCGGCGGTTATTTCGTTGGGCGTAACCACCCTTGCACTCGGCACTATGCTGACCTTCGGCTGGATAAATATGAACGGTATGCAGGCTGATATGGCTGCCGTTCACACCGAATCGCTTTACGAATTGAACTCAATCGTAGACAACCTCGATACAAACCTTGCAAAGGCAAGAGTTTCCAATTCCAGAAACGAGCAGGTTCGTATTCTTTCGGACATTGCCATCGAAAGCGAAATGGCTGAAACGGTTATCGAAAGACTGCCCCTTGACGGACAGCTTACCGAGAGCATGACCTCTTTCGTCAACAAGATGGGCGACGGCGCCCAGTCTATGCTGTACTCGGTTGCAAGCGGCAAACCTTTGACCGAAAGCCAGATTGCTACTATCGAGTATATGTACAAAGTAAACAAGGAAATGAAGGACATCATTAACGAGCTTACCGCAAACGCTAATGCGGGAGATATGCTTGCGGCGATGAACGGCAAGAGCGGAAACCTCCTCTCCACTTCCTTCGATACAATTCAGAACAACACTATCGAAACCCCCAAGGAAATTAACGACGGGCCTTTTGCCGAGAACATCGACAAAGTTACCGCGAAGAACCTTGAAGGTTTGGGCGAAATAACCGCACCCCGCGCCGAAGAACTTGCAAGAAAGTATTTTGAAGATTACAACGTTACCGACGTTAAATGTACGGGTGAAGTTGTTGCCGAACAGCTTACTTGCTACAACGTTTCAATTAAGACAAACGACGGCGAGATGAGCGCGCAGATTTCTAAGCTCGGCGGTAAAGTAGTTGAATTCAACAGCTTTAAAGATTGCTCTGATAAGAACTTCTCCGTTGAAAGATGTATCGACATTGCGGAGGATTTCTTGGACGACCTCGGCTACGACGATATGGAAGCAGTTTGGACCAGCGAAAACGGCACGACCTGCAATTTGAATTTTGCTTACGAAAAGAACGGCGTTATATTCTATTCGGATATGATTAAAGTTAAAGTTTGCGAAGAGCGCGGTATCGTTACCGGTATGGAAGGATTGAGCTACGTTTTAAACCACGTGAAGAGAGAAGTTCCCACTGCGAGAATTGCAAAGAGCGAGGCACGTGAAAAACTTCACGCAGGCTTCGACGTGGAAGGTTCAAGACTTGCCGTTATCCCCTTCGAGGGCAAGGAAGTGCTTTGCTATGAGTTCTACGGAGCTTACGAAGGCAACGACTACTACGTTTATATCGACGCCAAGACGGGCGAAGAAGTTCAAGTATTCACCGTTATAGGCACTGCACAGGGCAAGGCTTTGATGTAAACTAAAAAAAGTAAATCAAATATAATATAAGAGCCGCCCGAGCAATATGCT
>JAIDQV010000182.1 GCA_029062045.1 Clostridia bacterium | reverse complement strand
GAGCGGTCGTACGATTTAATGCTTTCTGCGTATTTCTTTGCAAGTTTCATCAGTCGCACCCCCTTACTCTTCTACCGTAACGCCCATAGAGCGCGCCGTGCCTTTAACCATCGACTTTGCCGCATCCAAATCAGTGCAGTTCAAGTCGGGCATCTTCGTCTTTGCAATTTCTTCAACCTGAGCTTTGGTAAGTTTGCCAACCTTGTCGCGGTTGGGGCGTGCGCTTGCCGTTTCAATGCCCAACGCCTTCTTGATAAGAACGGGTGTAGGGGGCGTTTTAAGCTCGAAAGTGAAACTTCTGTCCTGATAGATAGTTACAACGCAAGGGATGATAAGTCCGGCCTGAGATGCCGTCTTAGCGTTGAACTCTTTGGTAAACCCGGGTATGTTAATACCGTGGGGACCCAGCGTAGAACCTACGGGGGGTGCGGGGGTTGCTTTACCGGCGGGAAGTTGCAATTTAACTACCGCAGTAATCTTTTTTGCCATTTTATATTTCCTCCGTGTGGTTAAAACGAATATGCCATAGAAAGATTTAACATACTCTCCCACATATATTCAAACCGCGCTTGCGGTTGAAAACTAAATTATTCTTCTATTTTCTGAACTTGGATAAACTCAACCTCGACGTCAGTGTTGCGGCCGAACATCTGAATGTTGACCTTCGCCTTTTGTGCGGTGGGGTTCATTTCGGTGATAATTCCTTCGAAGCCTTCCAAAGGACCGGACACAACGCTTACCTTGTCGCCTACGCCGAAGTCTGCGTCGATAACTACTTCTTCAAGGCGCATCTTGCGGATTTCCGCTTCCTTCATGGGGATAGGGTATCCCTGAGGACCTACGAAGCCCGTAACGCCTCTCGTGTTAGTTACCCAGTACCAAAGCTGGTTCGAGTAAATCATTTTAATGAAGACGTAGCAAGGAAGAAGTTTCCTTTCCACTATCTTTCTCTTGCCGTTCTTTTCTTCGATAGTCTGTTCCATAGGGATTTTGACGTCGAAAATCATACTCTGCAAGTTGTTGTTTTCAATTAAACGCTCCAAGCTGTCCTTCACCATCGA
>JAIDQV010000181.1 GCA_029062045.1 Clostridia bacterium | reverse complement strand
AATCAATTAAAATTGCATCGTCCGCTTGCTTTAAAGGCGCGATTTTTCTTGAAGTGTCCTGCTTATCCCTCATTATAACGTCGGCAAGAACCTCTTCATAGGGCGTAATGAAACCTTTTTGTAAATTTTCCTCGGCACGGCGCTTTGCGCGAACCTCAGGACTAGCAGTTAAGAAAAACTTAAACGGTGCATCAGGAATAACGTTCGTGCCGATGTCCCTTCCGTCAAGAATGCATGATGTTTGTTTTGCAATCTCACGTTGAAGTTGAACCATTTTTGTACGAATACACTCTAACGCGGACACTTTTGAAGCAAGCATCGAAATTTCGGGTTTTCTTATATCTTGCGAAACATCCTTTCCGTCAAGATAGGTGTGCTGCACACCGTTTTCATGCTTAACAGAAATATTTATTTCCGAAATAATTTTATTTACAGCTTTTTCGTCTGTTACGGAAATATTTAGTTGAATACACTTCAACGCACACGCCCGATACATAGCGCCGGTATCAAGGCACAGAATATTGAGTTTTTTTGCAATTAATTTAGAAACCGTGCTTTTACCACTACCTGCCGGCCCGTCAAGCGCAATATTAATAATATTAGTTAAATCGCGTCTCAATGCGGCAGCACCTCTCAAATACACGTGTTTGGCTTGACTATCACTTTCCGTCAAAACCATAACCCTTATGCATTTTTTTAATGCACCGTTAATTTCGGGTTCAAGTGATGAAAATAAAGGTACAGAATAAAAACCGACTTCACGTGCGGCTTTTGCGGGATAAAACGAATGTAAATCGCTTGTATTAGAGAACAAGATACACACGATTTCTTCGGGATTAAGCGCGTTACGGGTTTTAATTTCGGTTAAAAGCTCTTTAACGCTCTCTTTTATCTCATCCGCGCTATCATTATTTACAGTTGTTGCACCTCTTATTGCTTTCATATGTCAATCCTTTATACTGTTACCCGCTGCATAGCCTGTTGAAAAGGCAATTTGCAAGTTATATCCACCAGTGAAGGCGTCTAAATCAAGCACCTCACCACAAAAATAGAGTCCTTTAACCAGCTTGCTTTCCATTGTTTTGGGATTAATTTCTTTAACGTCGACGCCGCCACAAGTGATTATTGCCTCGGAAAAGTCTCTCAAAGACGCCACAATCATATCAAAATTTTTGACTGTTGTCAATAAACTTAGTCTTTGCGGTTTTGTCACAGAATTAACTTGGATTTCTGGCTTAATTCCGCTTCTTTTTAATACTTCTGGAATAAGTGCAACGGGCAATAATTCTTTCAAACAGTTTGAAATCGATTTATTTTTACATATCTCAAAATCTCTTAAAAGCCTTTTATCGAGTTGTAGCTCGGTTAAAGCAGGTTTTAAATCCAAAACAAGTTTAATTTGCTTTAAATCCAACCTATTTATTAGGCTTGAAGAAGATAAAACTATCGGTCCTGATATTCCAAAATGTGTAAAAAGCACTTCACCGAAGAAACTTTTTATAAGTTTTTCGCCGCAAAACACGGACAAATTAACATTTTTTAATGTCAAACCCTGCAAAGACTTATAGAAGTCTCCCTTTAAATTTAAACCGCAAAGTCCTTGTTTTAAAGGAATTATTTTGTGTCCGACCTCTTTTGCGAATTCATATCCGTCACCCGTTGAACCGGTTGATGGATAACTCAAACCGCCTGTGCAGACGATAACTTTATCAAACTTATATGTACTCTTTGATGTTGTTACGTCTGTCATAGTACTGTGCAAAACGCTAATTTTAAGCACTTTTTCGTTAAATTTAAACGTAACACCCACATTTTTACAATAATTCTCAAGGCAACGGGTGACGTCGCTAGCCTTGTCCGATACGGGAAAATACCTGGCCCCGCGTTCAAGTTTTAGCTTTAAACCGCCGTCCTCGAAGAACTGTACGCACTTTGAAGGCGAAAACGAATAGATAGCACCTGTCATAAACTTTGAGTTTGACACTACGTTTTCAAGAAATTCCTCCGGTGTGCAGTCGTGCGTAACATTGCACCTTCCCTTACCCGTGATATAAATTTTCTTACCGCACTTCTCATTCTTCTCGAATACGGTTACTCTATTCCCATTCTTTGCGGCAAAATATGCGGCTACAAGCCCAGCGGCGCCCGCACCGATAACAGCAACTTCACTCATAAATAAACCTTACGGCGTGAACTCAGTCCACGCCGATTTATATCTTTATACGGGATAAACCTTGTTGGGATTTGCCGACAAATCGCTATCAACACCTGTATCTCTTGCTTTCCGCCATTTGAAGAAGTTGGTTGCAACCTCAGGGAAAAGCGCATACGAAAGAACGTCCTCTTCCTGTTTATAGAATCCGTCTTCCTTTACCTTCTGCGTCAGTGTTTGCATTTCGTTTTCGATTAAGTCGGCAGGACGGCATGTTATAATTTTTTCGCCGTCTTTTTGACACATTTTAACGACTTCAGGGTTCTTTTCGCCCAAAACAGCGCCGTATTTGCCTAAAATCATATCTTTGAATTGCGCTGTAATAGTTTTATACCTACCTAAAAGAACGTTCCAAACCGCCTGCGTTCCGACGATTTGGCTTGAAGGTGTTACAAGCGGCGGATACCCACTGTCTTTTCTGACCTTGGGAACTTCTGCAAGACATTCGGTTAATTTCTCTTCTTTGCCCGCTTGTTTAAGCTGATTCATAAGATTAGAAAGCATACCGCCGGGCACCTGATACAACAGCGTGTTTATATCTACCCGCCTTACTTTGGGGTTTAAGAAACCGTCCTTTTCAAGTCTTGCCGCAACTTTATTAAAATGAGTTACAGCAGGAAGAAGTTTTTCAATTTCGATACCTGTATCGTATTTTGTTCCTTTAAGCGTAGCAATCAAAGGCTCCGTTGCCGGGTTGGAAGTACCGTTACCGAGAGGTGAAAGCGCGCAGTCGACAATATCTACCCCCGCCTGAATTGCCATAAGATAAATCATGTCGCCGGTACCCGTCGTATTGTGAGTATGCAAATGCACTTTTGTTTCGGGTCGAAGTTCGCTTTTAAGCTCTTTTACAAGCTCATAAGCAGTGAAAGGCAACAAGAGGTTCGCCATATCTTTTATACAGATATTGTCGGCACCCATATCTTCAAACTGTTTTGCAAGTTTAACGAAGTATTCAGTCGTATGAACGGGGCTTGTTGTGTAAGAAATTGCGCATTCGCACACACATTGGCCGCCCTTACCGTACTTTTTAATAGCTTTTACGCTTGCTTCAAGATTGCGCGGGTCATTCAGCGCGTCGAAAAGCCTGACGACGCCGATACCGTTTTCTATTGATTTCTCAATAAATTTTTCAACTACGTCGTCTGCGTAATGACGGTAGCCTAAAAGGTTCTGTCCGCGAAGAAGCATCTGAATAGGCGTCTTTTTTAAATATTTCTTGAGGTTTCTGAGCCTATCCCAAGGGTCTTCATTCAAAAACCTTAGACAGCTATCAAAAGTTGCGCCGCCCCACGCTTCAAGCGAATAATAGCCTATATCGTCCAAAAGCGGAAGCATAGGCTCCATTTCGTCAAACCTCATACGGGTAGCCGCGTGAGACTGATGTGCATCGCGCAAGATAGTATCTGTTATTAAAACATTTTTACCTTCCATAATTCACCTTCATTTAAGCCGCTGCGGCGTTTAGTATAGCGGTAACCGCTTCTGAAGCCGTCCCGTCAACAAATCCGCCGAAGCATGCAAGTAACACGCCAGCCGCTATTGCCGAACCTATTACACCGGCAACATTGGGCCCCATAGCGTGCATTAGCAAGTGGTTTTGCGGGTCGTACTCTCGCCCTACGTCCTCTGAAATTCTTGCCGCCATAGGCACGGCCGAAACACCGGCAGAACCTATAAGCGGGTTAATTTGACCTTTTGTAACTTTGCACATAATCTTTGCAACAAGCAACCCGCCGATAGTTCCGATTACAAATGCAAGAAGTCCTATGCCTATAATTTCAAGCGTTTCAATGCTGAGGAAAATTTCACCCTTTGCCTTACTTCCAACAGCAATGCCGAGGAAAATTGTTATTGTATTCATTAAGCCGTTCTGTGCCTGGGTTGAAAGCCTATCGACAACACCCGATTCTTTAAAGAGATTACCGAGCATCAACATTCCCAAAAGCGCAATGCTGTCGGGAAGAATAATGCCGACCACGAGCGTAACTATTATGGGGAACAGAATTTTTTCTATTTTGCTGACCTGGCGGAGAGGCTTCATTCTTATCGCCCGCTCTTTTTTGGTTGTTAAAGCGCGCATTAACGGTTTTTGAATAATAGGTATAAGCGCCATATACGAATAAGCCGCAATAGCTATCGTCGGGACGTAATCGGAAGCAAGTTTTGACGTTACCATAATCGCCGTAGGTCCGTCAGCGCCACCAATAATTGCAATCGAAGCCGCCGCCGCAACAGACAAACCAAGGAAGGAAGCAAGTATAAACGCAACAAAAATACCCAGCTGTGCGCCTGCGCCGATTAACATACTTTTGGGGTTTGCAATTAATGGACCAAAGTCCGTCATCGCGCCTATCCCAAGGAATATAAGCGGCGGATAGATAACTTTATCTACGCCGAAATACAGATACCACAAAAGCCCTCTGTTCTCGACACTGTCATAAGACGTCTTCCCCTCGGGATAAGTTCCCCAAAGGACTTTTTCCGCGCCGGGGATATTTATTAAAAACATACCGAAAGCTATCGGCAATAAGAGCATGGGCTCAAATTTTTTGACTACGGCAAGATACATCAGTATGAAAGAGATTAAAAGCATTACATAGTTTTGCCAATTGCCTTGAACAAAACCCATACTTTCATACAAATTTCCGAATATCTTGCCAAAGTCTATTCCACTTTGCAGCATATTTCCTCCGTTAGCCTATAACAGCAAGCAGCGCGTTAGTCTCTACATTAGCACCCTTTACTACGCTTATGGTAACTTTTCCGTCGCAAGGAGCAGTAATTTCGTTATCCATTTTCATAGCTTCCAAAACGATAATTGGCTGGTCCTTTTTAACCGTTGCACCATCGGAAACAAGAACGTTTTTGATAAGTCCGGGAACGGTCTGTTATACACATCTCCGAGGCCACGAGACTCCTGAGCA
>JAIDQV010000180.1 GCA_029062045.1 Clostridia bacterium | reverse complement strand
GTTAAGCCGCGGGGCTTTAATATTAATAATAAGTTACGATTTTTTCTTCGGGCGGGTCTGCACGCTCTATTTTTTCGGCTATTAAAACAGGACCTTCGCCGCGGTAAATGGCATTCTTTTCAAAAACTATTTTCGCGGTTACGGTAAGCCAGTCGCGCGTTTCAACCCCTTTAATAAGGTTGCCTATCTTTACGGCGAACCCGTCGTAAGCAATGTCCGCCTCGCAGCAAGTCATTATGTGCCTGCCCAAAACGATGAAACCTTTCGGCACCTTTTTGGAAACAGCTGCCATACCTTTAAAGCGAACGGTCTTGCCGATATACTCGTCGGTCTTTTCCGCAAGGTCGCGGTAGAACCAAGCAAAGTCCCTGTCCTCTATTTCTATAACGGGCGCGTTCACGTCGAAAGGCATAGGGTCTTCTATGTCGTCGGGCTCGACTTCCCCGCCCAGATATTCGTAAACTATGTCGGGGCGGCGGGATATTCCGCGTATTATTTTGTGGAAGTCAATTTTTTGGTATTCGCCCTTGAAACGGTTGAACACTACCATCTGCGTCATCTGCACTTTATCGAAAACGAGCTGGCGCATATTCTGGTTGAAGTTTATAAACGTGGTCGCGTCGAAGAAAGTCATTATCTGGTCTATAACCCAGTTTTCGGGCATAGCCTCGAAGAACTGCGAAAGTAGCCAAGTTCCGTTGTACTCAACGACAACGCGCTGAACTTTGTACTTTTCGGAAAGCGCGGTAAGGTTTTCCATAGTAAGCTCGTCTACGCTTTCAAGGGTAACCTTGGTAACGTAGCGCACCTTGAACAAATCGGGGTTATACTCTTCCTCGCCCTCTTCGCATACAAGAAGCAGCGTTCTTTCGCCCGTGTCCATGCGCGGGTCTTCAAGCGTTTCCTGTATGAATTTTGTTTTGCCCGATTCCAAAAAACCGAGAAATAAAAATACCGAAATTTCTTGCTGTTCCATATAAAATTACTTTACGCCAAACAGAGCGGAAAGCTCTTCCTCGTTAATCTTTGCGCCGATAACGCAAAGCCTGCCCGTGTAAGCCGCGCCGCCTTCGCGCACGTCAACCTCGCCGGGGATATAATCGAAGTGCAGCCACTTGCCGCATGTGCAGGGCACTATGCCCTTTGCGCGAAGCACCGTGCCGAACTTCTTTTCATCCGACAAAGCGTTGAGCATTGCGGTAAGCTCTTCCTTTGCAAACTTCTTGCCCGTCTCAACGCCCCAGCTTGTGAACACCTCGTCCGCGTGATGGTGATGATGTTCATGGTCGTGGTCGTGATGATGTCCGCATCCGCACTCTTCATCGTGGTGATGATGTTCGTGGTGGCACTCGTGCTCTTCGTCGTGGTGGTGATGCCCGTGACAGCAACCCTCGTGTTCCTCATGGTCATGGTGATGTCCGCACCCGCACTCTTCGTCATGCTCGTGATGGTGTCCGTGGCAGCAGCCGTGATGGTGTGCGTGTTCTTCAAGCTCGTGAAGTTCGCCTTCGAGGGTGTCAGAGTGTTCCATCGCACCGAGAATGGCTTTGCCGTCCAACTCGTCCCAATGAGTGGTTACGATAGTCGCGTGGTCGTTATGCGCCTTTACAAGCTCAACCGCGGTCGCAAGTTTTTCGCTACCCGCAATATCCGCGTGGCTGAAAATTATGCAGGAAGCCGTCTCTATTTGGTCGTTGAAAAACTCGCCGAAGTTCTTCATATACATCTTGCACTTAGACGCGTCGACAACGGTTGCCTGCGCGTTGATTTTGCAGTCGTGAAGGTGCGCGCTTTCAACTGCGCGTACAACGTCCGAAAGTTTACCCACGCCCGACGGCTCTATTAAAATTCTGTCGGGGTGATATTCCGAATATACTTTTTCAAGCGCCTTTGCAAAGTCGCCGACAAGCGAACAGCATATACAGCCCGAGTTAAGCTCGTTTATCTGAATGCCGGCTTCCTTTAAAAATCCGCCGTCTACGCCTATTTCGCCGAACTCGTTCTCTATAAGAACCAGCTTTTCTCCCGCGTAGGCTTCTTTAATCAGCTTCTTTATAAGCGTGGTTTTGCCCGCCCCCAAGAAGCCCGAAAAAATATCTATTTTGGTCATTTATAATACCTCTGATTAATAGGTTAACTTACGGAATGAGCCGTCCTCTTTATGTATCATAATGTTGGCGTCTTGATTGTCCGCAAGGGTCTTGCAGTAATCGATAGCCTCTTTCTGGGTCTTGAAAAGTTTAATAGCTTTTGCGCCGCCCGCCGCCTTGATTTGCCACATATTGTCGTCCTTGCGCTTTGAAATGTGGTAAGTCTTGGTTGTAGACTTTGCAGGCTCTTCCTTTGCGGGTGCAGCTTTTGCAGGCGCGGGTTTAGCCGCAGTCGTTTTTGCCGTAGCGGTCTTTGTTGTCGTAGTTTTTGTGGTTGTGGTTTTAGTAGCAGGTTTCTTTTCCACAGGTTTCTCCTCAGTCTTTGCCTCTTTCTTGGGTTCTTCTTTTACCACGGGTTTTTCTTCAACAGCTTCCTCTTCCGCCTCTTCGACAGGTGCGGCTTCTTTAACGGGCTCTTTTGCGGGTTGCGTAGCCGTTACGGGTTCAGCCGCTGTTGCCGACTTTTTCTTTTTAGCGCTGACAACGCAGCAAATTATTATGATAATTGCAATAAGCGCAACGAGCGCAACCGCGCCGATTATCCAATAAAGCAAGGGTAAACCCAAAACAAGTTCGTCCATAATTTTCACCTCATTCGTTTTTTAATATTGTAAACCAAATTGACGGCAAAAGCAAGTAAAAAAA
>JAIDQV010000018.1 GCA_029062045.1 Clostridia bacterium | reverse complement strand
ATAGAAGTAATAAAGAAAGACCTTGCAAAACTTACGAAGGGCAAGGTAATAGTTATCAACGTCAAGAAAGTTGAAAAGATTGACCAGGACGCACAGCTTGTTGCGGAAGCGGTTGCATCTCAGCTTGAAAAGCGCGTTTCTTACAGAAGAGCCGTTAAACAGCAAATCGCAAAGGTTTCCAAAACGGGCGTTAAAGGCGTTAAGATAACTGTAGGCGGCAGACTTGACGGCAGAGAAATCGCAGGAAGCGAAAGCTACCACGACGGTTCCATTCCCCTTCAGACCATCCGCGCCGACATCGACTACGGCTTTGCGGAAGCGCATACCACTTTCGGCGTACTCGGCGTAAAGTGCTGGATTTACAAGGGCGAAGTGCTTGACGCCGCTAAGCGTCTGATTATTTCAGAGGGAGGCGAAGAGTAATGTTAATCCCCAAGAGAGTAAAACGCAGAATGCAGCACCGCGGCAAGATACACGGCAAGGCGCAGAAGGGCAACAAGGTTGCTTACGGCGAGTACGGCCTCGTATCTTTGGAAGGCGGCAGAATTACTTCAAGACAGATTGAAGCTGCCCGTATCGCGATGACCAGATTTATTAAACGTGGCGGTAAAGTATGGATAGACATATTCCCCCACAAGCCCATCACCAAGCACCCCGCCGAATCCCGTATGGGTTCAGGTAAAGGCTCGGTTGAATACTGGGTAGCAGAAGTAAAACCCGGCAGAGTTATGTTCGAAATGGCGGGCGTAAACGAGGATATCGCGCGTGAGGCTATGCGTCTTGCGAGCCACAAGCTCCCCGTTAAGTGCAAGTTCGTTTTAAAGAGCGACCTTGAACCGGTTCAAGAAGGCGGTGAAGTAAATGAAGGTTAAGGAAATAGTAAATTTAAGCGATGAAGAGCTTTTGAAAAAACTTCAGGAATTGAAGAGCGAACTTTTCAACCTTCGCTTCCGCCACGCTTCGGGCCAGCTTGAAAACCCCCTCGCAATCAACCTCGTTAAAAAGGACATTGCAAGGGTAAACACCGTAATCCGCGCAAGGCAGTTGAAGGCGTAAGGAGGTAAGATATGGAAAACAGAACGACGCTCAGAAAAGAAAGAGTAGGTATCGTTGTTTCGGATAAGATGGACAAGACGGTTGTCGTTGCAGTCAGAGAAAACACCAAACACCCCCTCTACAAAAAGACCATAACCAAAACCACCCGCTTTAAAGCTCACGACGAGAAGAACGAGTGCGGCGAAGGCGACAAGGTTTTAATCGTTGAAACGCGTAAGTTGTCCAAGGACAAGAATTGGCGCGTTGCTGAAATCATCGAAAAGGCTAAGTAATTAGCAAAAAATATTTTATTCAATAGTTATGATTGCGGCCTTGCCTTTAATGGAGAGCGGGGTACTCACCCTCGCTTATGTGAAGGCGGCGCAATCCTCTGCGAAGTTGCTTTAAGCAACAAGTTGTAAGTTCAAAAATAGGAGAGTTTTTATGATACAACCCCAGTCAAGGCTCAAAGCCGCAGACAACAGCGGCGCAAAAGAGCTTATGTGCATTAAAGTACTCGGCGGTTCTTTCAGAAAGTTCGCAAACATCGGCGACGTAATCGTTTGCTCCGTTAAGACGGCGGCACCCGGCGGCGCGGTTAAGAAAGGCGAAGTTGTAAAGGCCGTTATCGTACGCACCAAGAAAGGCATCAGACGCGACGACGGAACGTATATCCGTTTCGACGAGAACGCAGCAGTAATTATCAACACCAACAAAGAACCGCGCGGCACGCGTATCTTCGGACCCATTGCAAGGGAACTTCGTGAAAAGAACTACATGAAGATTATTTCCCTCGCTCCCGAAGTGCTGTAATTAAAGGAGAAAAGCTATGAACGTAAAATTAAATGACAATGTATTAGTTATCTCCGGCAAGTATGCGGGAAAGACGGGCAAGGTAATTGCAAC
>JAIDQV010000179.1 GCA_029062045.1 Clostridia bacterium | reverse complement strand
ACCGATAATATAACGCTTTATATTGACGATTTGTGCGTGGACGAAACTTGTCGCGGTAAAGGTATAGGCAAGCTGTTATATAATTTCGTGGTTGAGTATGCCAAAAAATGCGGTTGCTATAATGTAACGCTTAATGTATGGGCGGATAATAAAAACGCAGTTGCTTTCTATGAAAAGATAGGGTTGCACATACAAAAAATAGGTATGGAAAAAATATTATAAGATTAATTTCAATTTAGCGGAGTAAGTTATGAAAAAAATATTAAATACTCTTTCATTAATACTTTTAGTTTGCTGTATGACCGTGGCATTTACGGCTTGTACCGAAAATGAGCATAAGACAATTACAACGGCTTATGCAAAATTACACAATGTTGACGAAAGTGAAATAAGTTTTACTTGCTATGCTGAATTTAATGGTACTCACATTTTAATACTTAATGCGATGTATCCAGATGCGTTATCTTCGGAAATTGTTGATGGCGTTGTGTTTAACCATTCGCAAATTAAAACATTTGATGTATATAGCAACGGCGAATTTTACAGCTTGCAAGAAGCGTTCGATAGTGGCTTGGTAACCCATAATAATCTTTTAACCCTGCGCAAAATATATAATCCGCAATTCAACGACTAGATTTCAATTTATCGTGGCGTTTAAGTTTAGTTATTAGGTCGTTCACAAAAAAATAGCGGTAGCGGTAAGCTATCGCTATTTTTTGCTCAATGTGAAGAATAGTGTCGTGACTTTTTATGGTGCTTGCATTATAATTGAATTGTATTTGGAGGTGCGTTATGACTTTCGGTCAAAAATTGAAAAAGTTAAGAAGCGATAACAATTTAACGCAAGAGCAATTGGCGGATATGATTTTCGTTACACGAACCGCAATTTCAAAATGGGAAACTGATAACGGATATCCGAGTATAGATAGTTTGAAAGCTATATCAAATCTTTTCAGTATCAGCATTGATGAGTTGATTTCCGATGCCGACATTGAGAACAAAAAGTTGCTTGACGAAAAAAACGCTCGGAATATGTATTATATTGCTATTGCATTTTTGGGCTTAACTGTAATTTTTACATTATTGGCTTACTTTTTAAAGATATCGTATTTTAATGTTATCAGTATGGGCGGCTTAATCGGT
Source organism: Clostridia bacterium (assembly GCA_029062045.1). GTDB lineage: Bacteria > Bacillota > Clostridia > Christensenellales > Borkfalkiaceae > Coproplasma. The sequence continues at coordinate 6,089 of JAIDQV010000179.1, read as the reverse complement.
TATTTGGTTTTCGGACTACTTTCTAAACCGAAATATAAGCGTTTGCAAGCCCGCAAAATAATAATACCTTATGTCATTTCTCGCATAGTGGTTTTTGCTGTCGTTCTAGGCGTAATTATTTATACAATAGTAACCCTTTAAAATATCGGTTAGCCTTTTTATCGTCCAATACCCTTGACTAAGATAAATTAATTTGCTATAATCAACTAGTAAACAACTACAAAAAGAGGTGGATAATGGAGAATTTTCTTGTTAAATTAAAATAATTTGCAAGAAAGTTTTATCTGTTATTTCAAAAAATTAATTATTGAGTTATGGGATTACTTTCTCATAACTCTTTTTTGTGCAAGGAGGAATAGATATGTCAGTTATAAAAGTGGAGAATCTTACCTTTTCTTACCCGTCGAGCTATGACAATATTTTTGAAAACGTTAACATTCAAATAGATACCGACTGGAAGCTGGGCTTTATAGGAAGAAACGGCAGGGGCAAAACTACCTTTTTAAATCTTTTACAGGGCAAGTACGAATACAGCGGCAAAATTATTTCGTCGGTGCAGTTCGACTATTTCCCGTATCCCGTCCCCGACAAAACACTTTTAACCGAAGACGTTTTGCACGAAGTCTGTCCAACCGCCGAAGAGTGGGAACTTATGCGCGAGCTGTCTTATCTTGACGTTAATCCCGAAGTTTTGTACCGCCCGTTTAACACGTTGTCAAACGGTGAACAGACCAAAGTTCTTCTTGCCGCACTGTTTCTCAACGAAGGGCATTTTTTGCTTATTGACGAGCCGACTAACCACCTTGACCCCACGGCGCGTGAATTAGTGTCCGCGTACTTGCGCAAGAAAAAGAGCTTTATTTTGGTCTCGCACGACAGAAACTTTCTTGACGGCTGTGTTGACCATATCCTATCGCTAAACAAATGTAATATCGAAGTGCAAAGCGGCAACTTTTCGTCGTTTATGGTAAATTTCGAACGCCAACAGGATTTTGAACGCAAGCAAAACGCGCGCTTGCAAACCGACATAAACCGCTTGAAGGAAACGGCGAAACAAACTTCAGTTTGGGCGGACAGGGTAGAAGCCTCTAAAATCGGTGCTGCCGACAAGGGCTACGTCGGGCACAAGTCCGCAAAAATGATGAAGCGCGCAAAAGTAGTGGAGGCGCGCCTACAAAACGAATTAGAGCAAAAATTCAACCTGCTTAAAAATACCGAAATCGAAAGTCCTCTTAAAATTTTACCGCTTGAATACCGACAGGAACGGCTTATTGCCTTTTCTTCGGTTATACCCGTCTACGATGGCAAACAAATTTGCGCGCCCGTAACTTTTGAGATAAACCGCGGCGAGCGTATTGCGCTTGAAGGTAAAAACGGGTGCGGGAAGAGCAGTTTATTAAAGCTGCTGTGCGGGCAAAAGATTGACCATTCAGGCACGGTAAGCAAGGGCTCAAACCTTGTAATTTCTTACCTCCCGCAAGATACTTATAATCTACACGGCACGCTTACAGAGCTTGCGCAAAACAGCCGTATAGACGAAAGCCTTTTTAAAGCTATTCTGCATAAAATGGAAATTAATAAAGACCAATTCGATAAAGATATTTCAAAGTTTTCCGACGGACAAAAGAAAAAAACTTTAATTGCGAAAAGCCTGTGTGAAAGTGCGCACTTGTACGTCTGGGACGAACCTTTGAACTTTATCGACATATATTCGCGCATACAAATTGAAAATTTACTTAACGAATTTCAACCCACAATGATATTTGTAGAACACGACAAAGCCTTTCAAGACAGAATAGCAACCAAGATTGTCCGCATATAAAACCGTAGCGCCGCCAAAATTTAGCACTTAGGCGAAATATGAAATTACTTGACTGTATGTGCTATTTCTATTATAATAATGTCGTATAGAAAAACGGGAGACAGAAAAGTGAAAGCAAAAAAAATCCGCTTATATTACGGAATATTTTTAAGCGTATTCACGGCAGCTTTGGGCGCCGCCTTTATCGCGGTTGCAATCGGCATTTTGCGCGACGGCAACTGGGTACAGGGCGCTTATTCAAGAGATATCGTTGCCGAGCGTCTTTTCCCCGTTTCCATAGTGTTCTATATCTGGATAGCGGCAATAATCGCGGGCTTTGTTTTATCTCTTGTATATCCCTATCAAGATAAGGCCGTTAAAATCCCGCAGGAAAGGGCAACGGTAAAGCGTTTAAGCGCGCGTATTCCCGAAGGTAGTGGGGAAGAATACGATAAAAACTTGAAACTCGTGCGCGACGAAAACCGCAACCGTCTTATAGTTTATTGTGTTTGCGCCGCAATTTGCTTTGCGGGTGCAATTGCAAGTGCGGTTTATCTTTTGCAACCTAACAACTTTGCTTCACATGATAAAAACGCTTCAATGCTGAATATGCTTATAAACGTCGGACCTTGGGTTTTAGTTGCGTTTGCGGCAAGCGTTGCTATGGTTGTTTTTGAAAAGTTCTCTTATAACCGCGAAATAGCCGCTTTAAAACAACTTATTGCAAACTATAAAGGCAATCCTGTAATCGCGGCAGAAAAGCCGCAGAATGCCGTTTGGCTGAAAATAAAAGCCTTTTTCGGCAATAAATACTTCAAGCTCGGCGTGCGCATTGCCGTCGGCGTGGTTGCATTAACGTTCATACTCGTAGGCGTATTTGACACGGAAGGCGCGCGCGACGTGTTTATTAAAGCAGTAAACATCTGTACTGAGTGCATAGGTCTTGGCTGATATGAAAGCGAAATTCAAAAACTTTTTCTTAAAAATTAAAGATTGGTTTATACGGCACAAGCCATCTAAACGCCGACTAATTCAGGTTTATGCGGCTCTTTTATATAACGCAAATATAAAGGGCTTCATTACCGGAAACATATACACCGGCAAAACGAAGTACGCATGTGTGCCCGGCTTAAACTGCTATTCCTGTCCCGGTGCTGTCGGTGCTTGTCCGTTAGGGTCGTTACAGAACGCTTTAACTGACGCGGGCAACACTGCACCGTATTATATAATAGGCATCATTGCCCTGTTCGGTTTGATTTTGGGCAGAACAATTTGCGGTTTTTTGTGCCCCGTAGGACTTGCGCAAGAACTGCTGTATAAAATCAAAACCCCCAAAATCAAGAAAAACTGCATAACTCACGTTCTTTCATTTTTTAAATATGTAGTGCTTGTTGTGTTGGTTATAATCTTAACCATTGTAATATCCTCTGTAACGGGCAGCGCAACGCCTGCATTCTGTAAATACATATGCCCTGCGGGAACGTTCGGCGGAGGAGTGGGGCTTCTTGCTCACCCCGAAAACGCGAGTTTCTTCGATATGTTAAGCGGATTATTCACCTGGAAATTCGCACTGCTTGTTTTAATTATAGTTTTAAGTATTTTCTGCTTCCGCTTCTTTTGTAGGTTCCTGTGCCCGCTCGGCGCAATATACGGCTTCTTCAACAAATTTGCGCTTTTGGGCGTTAAAATCGATAAATCCAAATGTACCGACTGCGGACTGTGCGTAAACCATTGTAAAATGGATATAAAGCACGTTGGCGACCATGAATGTGTCGAGTGCGGCGAATGTATTTCCGTTTGCCCCACGCAAGCGATAAGCTGGAAAGGTTCTAAAATCTTCCTTCATTCTAACGCAGTAAAGGAAGAGGAGACAACGCAACCCGAATTAACCTCTCTTTTAGAGTCCGGCACGACCCTAAAAGACGATGCGGGGAAGGAGGTTGCAAATGACGGACAAGACTGAAAAGATAAAACGGCGTAATAAACTGCTTGAAATAACCGCGTGGACGCTTGCAACGCTTATACTTATATTCGCGTTCGTGTACTTCAACTTCCTTGTTAAAGAGCCCGACTACGTATCCTACGCAGAGGGCGACAGGTGCCCCGACTTTACAATTTCTTGCTATACGGGCGAAGATGAAACCTTCAACCTTCGTAGCAGCGAAAGCAAAGTTACAGTGCTTAACTTTTGGTACACGACTTGTGGACCTTGCGTAGCGGAAATTCCTTATTTTAATGACTTACAGGAAAAGTATCCCGAAGAAGTAAAGGTGCTTATAATTCACAGAGTTGACCCCGCCGAGGGCGAAGTTATAAAAAAGATTGAAGATATGGGCTGGAACGGTTACAAAGCAGTATTCGCGCAGGACGATGAAGTGTTTGAGTTCGGAACCGTTTCACTGTATCACGGCTTAGGCGGCCCTAAAAGTAACCCTTACCCCATGACGGTAATTCTTGACGAAGATTACAGAATAACAAAAATACGCGTCGGCGGAATGAACTATTCCGACCTTGAAAAAGAAGTACTCAAAGCATTAAACAATTAAATAGACCGAGGTTGATTATTCAGCCTCGGCTTTATTTTTTAAAAGCAAAAAGAAAACCCCGACTAACCGTCGGGGTAACTTTATTTTGTTTTATGCTATTTTGGTTATGGTTGCAGATAACGTATTTGCGGCATATGAGAACGTTGAGAAGTTCAACATAAGCTCGTAGCCTTCTGTCAAAGTTACGTCAACATATCCTTCAGAGCCGGGATTGTCACAACCCTCAAATACCTCGACGAAATCATATTCTTCGTTACCGGGTATAATGTAACAGTCCTCAGAGTAAGTGATGCGGTAAGTGCCTGCTTCGGGCGCAACAAATTTAACGGATATGCCATCAAAGCCCGGGGCCGCCGCGGGGCAGTCAAATTCTACCTTCTTATTTAACGGAGCGATGAAGGGGTCACTTTCAGTGCCTTTGCCTTCCAAATCGCCGCCGACAACGGGAGGAGTAACGGGTTCTTCGTACTCAGCGAAGTTTAAGGTTACAACGCCTGTTTCGCCGTTTGCCGTGCCTACCGTGAACTTTTCGTATACGGGTTCGGTAAGTGAGCCGGTGGAAGCGTCAAACTTAAATTTTTCGGTAATGTTGGTGTCATCTTTATACGATACCTTGAAGTTGGTGCCTGTAACGTCCAACGCAGTAAAGCCGCCATTCTTCTTGACATAATCATTAGCAACGCAAATTGTTTGACCTGCGGTAAGGTTAAGAACCATTGCACTGTCAGCCGTTACCTTTACGGGATCAGCAGTCGTTCCGGTGCCAAGTAATGTCAAACCAATTGAATTGTTTGCAAGGGGGAATTCAATAGTTTCGTCATTGATATTGAAGGTTACGGACAGCTTATCGTTATTGTTAAGATAAAGCACTACGCCAAGTACGTCTTCAAGCTCAACGCCGTTTACCGTAATATTGAACGGTTCGGAAATTGAAAAATCATACCAACCGGATGTTTTAATATCAACAGTTAAATCTAAAGTCTGCTTTGCGCTTTCAATTGTTAAATTGGTGGCGCCTTCTTTAATAACGGTTTTGGACTCAACTTTACTAAGGGTTATCGTTACGGAAGAACTCTCGGTTACGTCAATCTTCTTGCCCGCATTTGCATAAGGGGCACCTGTTTCGTCAACGTATTGATAGCCTTTGGGAATGTTGTAGAGATGAACTTCGTAATTCTTGCCGTTAGCTTCATCCAATTCAAAAGTTGCAACGCCTTGTGCATTTGTCTTGATGGTATCGAGGCACATGCCGGCATCTCCGTCTTCAGGTACGGTGCAAATCTGTACGGTTACATCAACCGCAGGGGTGTCTTCGTCACACATAACCGTTATGCTTACGGAAGAGGGGAAGCTATCATTTTTGCAGGCTGCTGCAAAAAGACTGAGGCAAACCGTCATACAAGCGATCAAGCAAACAGCTATAAGACTTTTTAAGTATTTACTCATAGTAAACCTCCAAAAAAAATTTATTACGTATTTAAAATAATATTAGCATAAGTTTGCGCAATTTGCAAACAATTTATTGCAAAAAATGCAATAATATATTCACAATTTTGCATAAAAGGCTGATAAATGTATATTTATTACTTTATGCCTTGTTTTATCTAATGGTGAATAAAGTCCGCCCCCCCATTTGGGCGGGCGGCCAGGCGGTTTGGTTAATTATTTTTTAAGCATAATATCCGCAACCCAAAAGCCAAGGCTGTGCGGGTTTGTTATTATTAAAGTCGGCAAAGTTGTTG
>JAIDQV010000178.1 GCA_029062045.1 Clostridia bacterium | reverse complement strand
TGCACGATAGTAAAAGTTTGCAAAACCGCGCGTGAAATTGTCAATTTGCCCGACGAAACTTATAAAATAATAGAAGAAACGGCGAAAAACGCCGACGGGCACAAGCTGCTTCGCGTAACCGAAATTCTTTCCAAAGCCGAAACGGATATGCGCTATTCTTTAAGCGGCAGAATTACTTTGGAAACGGCAGTTTTAAAGGCCTCCATGCCGCAAAGCGATTACGACATCGACGCATTAATCGGCAAAATAAACGCGCTTGAACGCAAACTTTCCGAGGGTATAACGGTAAAAACTACGGTGGAAAAGCCAGTGCAACCTGCAAAACCCGTTGCAGAGGTTAAAAAAGAACAAATTCAGCCCGCAAAAAAGATTGTTTTAAAGGAAGATGGCTTTGACCCCTTTGCCAAAAAGGAAGAAAGTGCGCATCAAGCGCAGATTTTCGATAACGCACCTGTAACAGGTGCAACCTCATTCGGCAGTGCGGATAAAGGCAAAGTGTTTGCAAAATTTATTAAGGCTTTGCGCACCACGCGTAAAAACGCAGTGCTTTTCACCCTGTGCATGGATTTGGACCACACCTTCGAAGGTGACAAATTAATACTTTTCACCGAAAGCGAGGCGGTTTTAAAATCGTTGAACCGTGCGGATAATTTCAAGTTTATTTCGGAAGTTCTTCTCGAACTCGGCGTTACGGACTTTGAAGTACGTTTCAAAGAGAAGGGTGAAAGCGGTTACGAAAAAGCGTTGAAAGAGCTTAAAAGCAACTTCGACGGAACGGACATAGAAATCAAGTAAAACATCAGAAACTCCAACATATATTGGGGTCAATTCCAAAAAAATTCTTTTAAGGAGTGTATTTATGGCAGGTTTTAAAGGCGGTATGGGCGGAATGGGTAATATGCAGAATATGCTTAGAGAAGCCCAGAAGATGCAAGAGCAAATGCAAAAGGCGGATGCCGAGCTTGAAGATTACGAGGTAGTCGGGCTTTCGGGCGGCGGCGAAGAGGGCGACGAAACGGTCGTCGTATATATGAACGCAAAAAAGATTATTAACGGAATTGAATTCGGCAGTAAACTTTCTTCGCTTGTCGATATTTCCGACGAAGACGACGTTGAAATGCTTGAAGATTTGATTATGGCGGCAATCAACGACGGTTACAAAAAAGCCGACGCCGTGTACGATGAAAAGATGGGCCCCTACGCAAAAGCGGGTAAAGGACTGATTTAAATGGATGTTTTTATCGAGCCTATCGGCAGATTAATCAATCAGTTTTCAAAGCTCCCCGGCGTGGGCAAGAAAACCGCACAGCGCTACGCGTACAAAATTATAGGTATGACCGAGGCGGAGGCAAAGGAATTTGCCGAAAGCATAGTTTCCTGTAAGCAAAAAGTGCGCTATTGCAAGGTTTGCGGAAACTTCACGGAAGAGGAAGTGTGCGACATTTGCAAACGCCGTCAGGGCACTACGATTTGCGTAGTTAAAGAGCCCAAGGACGTCATCGCCATGGAAAAACTTCACGAGTTCAAGGGCGTTTACCACGTTCTTCACGGCGTTATAAGTCCTATGGACGGGATAGGTCCTAACGATATCCGCATAAAGGAACTTCTTGCCCGCATTGACGGAACAGTGCAGGAAGTTATAATGGCGACCAACCCCGACGTCGAGGGGGAAGCAACGGCTATGTATATAGCAAAACTTTTAAAGCCGCTTGGCGTAAACGTGACCCGCCTTGCCCACGGTATCCCTGTCGGCGGCGAGCTCGAATACACCGACGAAGTAACTTTATCCCGCGCTTTATCAGAGCGTAAAAGTATATAATAAATGCGCGAAACTTCAACATATATGGGGGTTAATCAATGAAAATATCAGTTCTCGGCTGCGGCCGCTGGGGTTCTTTTATAGCTTGGTATCAGGCAACCGTTCTTAAAAATCAAGTAATAAGCTGGGGCCCCGAGGGCGACTATTCTTACGAGGTTTTAAAAACCACGGGCAAAAACGAATACGTCAGTTTGGACAAGTCGATTAAACTTACTTGCGACTTGGAAGAAGCGGTAACGGCAAGCGATATAATCATAATATCCATATCGGCGCAGGGCTTGCGCGGGTTTATGCAAAAGGTTACGCGCTATCCCGTTAAAGACAAAACCTTCGTGCTGTGTATGAAGGGCATAGAAGAAACGACGGGCAAACGCCTTTCGGAAGTTCTTATCGAAAGCGGCATAGATAAAAACAAAATTGCCGTCTGGGTAGGGCCCGGGCACATCCAAGCGTTTACGCAAGGCATACCAAACTGTATGATAATCGACTCCTACAACGACGAGTTGAAAAAGTATATTGCGGACAACTTCAAATCCAACTTAATCCGCTTTTACTACGGCAACGATATTATCGGTTCCGAAATAGGCGCGGCGGCAAAGAACGTTTTGGGTATCGCCGCAGGCGTTTTGGACGGCAGCGGTTATGTAAGTTTGAAAGGGCCTTTAATGGCAAGGGGCGCCTACGAAGTAGGCAAACTTATAAAGGCTATGGGCGGAGAGTTCAATTCGGCGTACGGGCTTGCGCACCTCGGCGATTACGAAACAACGCTGTTTTCAGAGTATTCTCACAACCGCCGCTACGGTGAAATGATGGCGCACGGCGCAAAATTCGATAAACTTGCAGAAGGCGTTATGACGGCGAAAGCAATGAAAGAGCTAGGCGACAAGTACGGAATAGAGCTTCCAATAACCAACGCAGTATACGAAGGGTGCTTCTTAACCCATCCTTTCGACGGCGGCGACGGTGCCAAAACCTGTATGGAAATAATTTTAAAACTTTTCGACAGACAAACAAAAAGCGAATTTTAATAAAGAACCAATTCTTTATATTTGTAAATTATTCTTAACGGCGGCTTTTTGCCGCTTTTCGTGAGCCGTTTACTTGTAGTACGTCTTTGTACTACTGCATAAACGTCACACACAAATCAATCAAAAATACGCTCGTTAAGACGTGAAACGATTTTAATTTTGCAAATTTTGAGATTAGACGAGGCGAGGCCGTGTAGGCGTACTCGGATGTACGACAAACGGACTCAACAATGTATAAGCCAACATTTGCAATTAAAATATAATTATTAAATATAAAGAATTGGTTAAAATACGGTTGCATTTTATATGCAATCGTATTAAAATTTTATAGGTTAAACCTCATATATACGGCACCCTGCGTCGTTGCGGCAATTTTTTCTTGGGTTACGTACAGGCGTACGCGTCCCTGCGTAAAAAATCACCGCGCCTAGCATTGCACCGCATCTCTGAGGTTTTTATTAGGTTAAAGTTTTATTTTTCAGGAAGAAGATATGTTAAGAGATGATTTAAGAAACGTGGCGATAATAGCCCACGTTGACCACGGCAAAACCACCCTTGTGGACGCAATGTTAAAACAAAGCCACACCTTCCGCGATAATCAGTCGGTGGAAGAAAGGGTTATGGACTCCGGCGATTTGGAGCGTGAAAGAGGTATAACCATTCTTGCAAAGAATACCTCGATTCACTACAACGGCGTAAAAATTAACGTAGTCGACACCCCGGGGCACGCAGACTTTTCAGGCGAGGTTGAACGCGTTATGATGATGGTAAACGGCGTTCTCGTTCTCGTTGACGCTGCGGAAGGCCCTATGCCGCAAACCCGTTTCGTTATGCAAAAGGCGCTTGAAATGGGGCACCGCCTCATTATCGTCGTAAACAAAATCGACCGCCCCGACGCAAGACTTAACGAAGTGCAGGACGAAATACTCGAACTTTTGTTAGAGCTTGACGCGTCCGACGACCAGTTGATGTCCCCCGTGGTATGGTGTTCGGGCAGGGACGGCACGGCAACTTTGGATTTGAACACGCCGGGCAAGGACTTGACGCCCCTTTTCGAAACGATAATAAATCACATTCAGCCTATGGAAGTTGACGACGAAGGCGCAACCCAGCTTCTCGTTTCGTCGATAGACTATAACGACTACGTCGGGCGCATAGGCATCGGCAGAATAGAGCGCGGCACCGTCAAGGCGGGACAAGCCGTAACCGTGTGCAACTATAATAACGTTCAGCAGAAAACTCCCGGTAAAATTGTCAACCTCTATCAGATAGAAGGTTTACAGCGCGCTCAGTGCGATACGGCGCGTGCCGGCGATATAGTTTGCTTTTCGGGTCTTGAAAAAATCAACATCGGCGATACCGTTTGTGCAACCGACTGTGTAGAGCCGCACAAATTCGTTAAAATTACCGAGCCCACCGTTGAAATGACTTTCTCTGTCAACGACAGTCCTTTTGCGGGTAAGGAAGGTAAAATGGTTACAACCCGCCACCTGCGCGACAGGCTTTTCAGGGAACTTTTGAAAGACGTATCCTTGCGCGTAGAAGAAACGGGTTCGGCTGACAGCTACCGCGTATGCGGCAGGGGCGAAATGCATCTTTCCATTCTCATTGAAAATATGAGGAGGGAAGGCTACGAATTCCAGGTTTCCACCCCGCGCGTAATGTACAAGGAAATCGACGGCGTCAAGCACGAGCCTATGGAAAGACTTATTGTCGACGTTCCCGACGACGCAACGGGCGCGGTGTTCCAAAGTATGGGCAACCGCAAGGGCGAGCTTTTGCATATGTCGGCAATCGGCAGTCGCACAAGACTTGAATTCATCATTCCCGCCCGCGGACTTTTCGGCTATAAATCCGAATTCCTCACCTCAACCAAAGGCGAGGGCGTAATGAACAGCGTATTCTTCGAGTATCAACCCTACAAGGGCGAGCTTTCCCGCCGCAACACGGGCTCGCTTATTGCCTTTGAAACGGGCGAGGCGGTAACTTACGGATTGTTTAACGCGCAGGGCAGGGGCACGCTGTTTATCGGCGCGGGCACGCCCGTTTACGAAGGAATGGTCATCGGCGAAAGCCCCAAAAGCGAGGATATAAACGTAAACGTGTGCAAAACCAAGCACCTCACAAACACCCGTTCCAGCGCCAGCGACGACGCGTTGAGGCTTATTACCCCCAAGAAAATGAGCCTTGAAGAATGCCTTGAATTTATCGGCGACGACGAGCTTTTGGAAGTAACCCCCAAAAGCATCCGCATAAGAAAGCGTATTTTGGACAGTGAACTTCGTGCAAAGGCTAATGCCAAGATTAAAAAAGGCTTAGCGTAAAAACGCATATAAACTTCGTTATGCGGTGTCGCGGTTTGCGTTTTGCTTGGTCATTTACGCAAAGTAAACTCCCTGCGCAAAGCCGCGCCGCTCCTTGCCTAACTTGTTTCTCTGTGTTTTTGAAATTTTGTTAAAAATTAAATAAGCCGCCCGCGCAATCAGCGCGGG
>JAIDQV010000177.1 GCA_029062045.1 Clostridia bacterium | reverse complement strand
ATTTTTATTTTTTAAATTCAATTTCTTTAGGCTCTGAATAATTTGCCTTTCTTGCCCGCTTTTTTTCAACTATGTAGTAAACGGGTTCGGTTTTGGGTGGAGGTGGCTTCTTTTCTTCCACGGCAGGCGGCTTTCTTAATGTGGTTATTCCAAGATATGCAAGTTTTATAACTGCAACCAGAATAAAACAGAAAAGAAAGGTCAAAAACAAATACAATATCCCCATAAACATATTTACATTTTATCTGCCGTAGGCGAAAGTAAATTGTAAAATTTTATATGTTTATGCTGAAATAAGGAAAAGAATATGGACACAACCGCAAACACACCTACAACTTCACAAATATCGCAAAGCGAAAAACTTCTCTATTCGCAGTTCAGGCGCAAAATAAACGCAGAAGCGGCGCGCTCGCAAATAAAAAAGCTGGAATACGATTTGGCAACGGTAAAGGCGGGGCTGAACGTTCTTAAAAGCGCATGCGCAGACGCAAATTCTTTGGAACTCGGCGCAGTGTGCGTTCTTCCGTGCTTTGTAAGAAATTGTTCGGTCTTTCTCGGTGCCGAGAGGAAGTGCGGGCTTGTCGCGTGCATAAGTTCGCCACACGGCGGTGATGCAACGCCTATAAAGGTGAAAGCAGTAAAACGCGCTTTGACCGACGGCGCTGACGAAGTTGAAGTAACCGCACCCGTCGCACACATAAGGGACGGAAACTTTTCTTATGTAAAAAAGGAATTCAAAAAACTCAGAAAGGCGGTAAAACACAAATCTTTAAGAATTGATTTAGAGTGCAATCTTTTATCGCACGAGCAGGTGGTGCGCGCATGTACGCTTGCCGCAGACTGCGGGGTCAATTCAATAAAAACAAGTTCTAGTGCGCTTTCAAGCGGAAACGAGATAGAAAGGATAAACGAAATTAAATCCGCCGTCAAAGACAAATGTACAATAAAAGCGGAAGGGGTGGCAACCGTCTTGGAAATGTCAAGTGCAATCGATATGGGTGCAAGCGTAATAGGCAGTAAAAACGCCGCCGACGTAGCCCGCGCAATACTCACCGCCGCAGAGTCTGATTTTTAATTTCCCCCCATATATGCCTCAAATAACGCAAAAAAAGCGCAGGTTTTTACTGCGCTTTTTTTGCTTATCTTAACAAAACCAAATTCTTTTTAGCTCGGGTTATGGCTGTGTAAAGCCAGCGGTTTTTGTCCTCTTTAAAACAAAAACTTTCGTCAAAAACAACTACGTTGTCAAACTCGCTTCCCTGTGCTTTATGGCAGGAAATACAGTAGCCGTACTCAAATCTGTTCAGCGCTTCCGCGCCGATAATTTCTCCTTTTTTGTTGAACTTAGGAAAGTAATCGCCGCGCTTGTATCTGAAATTCCCGTCCTCGAAGTTGCCTGTATCAAACCTTATTACTTCCGGACAAAGCTCGTTTGTAAAGTCCGGTACAAACTGCATAAACCCTATATGGTCTTTTAAATCGTAAAAGGGCTCAACGACAGTGCCGATAATTCCGTTGATTAAATTAAACCGCATTTCCGCATCAATAAACTTTTCCCAGTTATTCTGTATGCAGATAAGTTTTTCACCGCTTTTGGGCATTCCTTCAAAACCTATAAGCCTTCGCACTTCGTCGTTAATTTGTGCCCGTGTGCTGTTCGTTCCGCAAATAATCTGGTCGGCTTTCATAATGCAATTTTGTCGCCTTTCGCCCGTTAATCTTCTCTTGTCAATCACAAGCACGTTTTCGCCGAACTTCCCCAAAGGAAGGGGTCTTCCTTCACGCGCCATTTCGGAAAGCAGAATAATAGGGTTTCCGAGATTTTGCCTGACTATGGTTTTTAACGTGTAGTCCGGCGCTGAAAGAAATCCGTTCAACCCTTCGACGGGCGGCAACTGCGCGTTGTCCCCGCAGATTAGAATTTTCACGCCGAATCCGATTAAATCTATTAAAACCTCATCCGAAACCATTGAGGCCTCGTCCAAAACTATTAATTTTATACGTTTCTCTATACTTTCACGCCGCTTGAAAACAAGTTTTTCGACGGTTACTTTTTTACCGTTAAGCACCATTTCGGTCTCTTGCACAATCGAAGTATAGATAAGTTTGTGAATGGTGGTGGCGTGTATACCCGAACGTATAAGCACGGTTGCCGCCTTTCCCGTAGGCGTAACGAATGCCGCCGTGTCTTCGGGCACCAGTCCCAAGACTTCGGTTACAACGTGCTTTAAAAGCGTGGTTTTGCCCGTACCGGCGTAGCCCGCCAATACGAAGGCTTGCCTCGTAGAGTGCAAAAACCAGTCTTTTATTAACTTGCAAGCCTCAATTTGGTCGGCGGTAAAATCTTCACGCATAAGAGTATTGTAGCACACAAACAAAAGTTTTGGCAAGTCTGTGCGCGGTTAATTTAAAAATCCTTTAAAAAATTTAAAATCACTATTGACTATATTTACGAATTGCGCTATAATTTTTATTATGGAATATGCTTGTAAAAGCTAATTTTTTGGAGGAAAACGATGGTATATAAAACCAAAGAATGGCGCAACAATATGCGCGTAACCGTGGACTATAACTATATGATGGCAAAATCCCTCGGCGATAAGGGCGTAACCGATTCCGAAATCAAAGGGATAAAGGACAAGGCTGAAAAAGCTTTCGATTACGTTATGGCAAACCGCGGCAAGGACGAGCTGTATATGGGCTGGACTGAGCTTCCCTATAACCAGGATGCAATTGTCGCAGACATACTTGCAACGGCAAAGCAGGTTAGAAAGAAGTTCAAATACTTTGTTGTTCTCGGTATCGGCGGTAGCGCGCTCGGTCCTATAATGGTGTTTAACGCATTGAAGCACCTTCACTATAACGAGCTTCCCCCCAAGAAGCGCGGCGGCCCTAAGTTCTATGTTGAAGACAACGTTGACCCTGTAAGAATGCAAGCCCTTCTGGACGTAATCGAACCCGAAGAAACTTGCTTCAACGTTATTTCAAAGTCGGGCGCAACTTCCGAAACGATGACGCAGTTCTTGATTATTGCTGATATTTTGGAAAAGAAGGGTCTTAACCTTCCCGACCATATGATTTTCACCACGGACGAAAGCCGCGGCAATCTCATTAAAATCGACCAAAAGTACGGCGGAAAGTTCAAAAAATATATTCTTCCCGACGGCGTTGGCGGAAGATTTTCCGAGCTGTGCCCCGTTGGACTTCTTCCTGCGGCTGTGCTCGGCATTGACATCAAGGGGATGCTTGCAGGCGCGGCGTATATGGACGGGCTTTGCTCTAAACCTTCGGTTGCTAAAAACCCCGCACTTGCTTGCGCGGCACTTCAATACATAACTATGAAGCAGGGCAAAAATATCCACGTTATGATGCCCTATTCGGATAACTTGAAACTTATGTCCGACTGGTATTGCCAGCTTTGGGCTGAATCCCTCGGCAAGGCTGTCGACTATGACGGCAAAACCGTAAACGCAGGTACTACGCCTGTCAAATCTCTCGGTGTTACCGACCAGCACTCGCAGGTTCAGCTCTATATCGAAGGACCTTACGACAAGGTTATAACCTTTATTTCCGTAACTAATTACGGCTGTGAAATGCCCATAGCGCACGGCTGTGAAGATA
>JAIDQV010000176.1 GCA_029062045.1 Clostridia bacterium | reverse complement strand
ATGCAAATACGTTACACTGTTTATTCCTAACGATTCAGCAAGTTGCTTTTGCGTTAGTCCGCTTGCTATTCTCAGCTCTTTCAGCCTTTTTCCCAAAAAAATCTTCACATTAACTGCCTTTTTATTGACATATTACCATTTTGGTAATATAATATGCGTATAACTACCATTTTGGTAGTAGATAAGTATTTTTACGGAGGAGAAATGAAAGATTTATCTGCAATAATAAAAGTTAAAAAAGAACTTGTAAAAGAGGCATTTTTACGTGACACGCTTATTAGGCTGAGTTTAAACGAAGGCACACCGTTAGATATTTTAGACAGTGAATTCGGCGAAGTGACTGAAAGTGAAGACGAGTATCTGTCCGTACACGCTGACGTTGAAATTAACTATACTTGCCAAATAGGAAACGACCGCACGGAAGAATATTGGGACAAGGAAACGTATTACGAAAACGGCACTAAAAAATATCGCGACATTAAAAAGACGCGTACCATAACAGACTGGTCTCCTTTTAGCGGAAGTAACCAATCGGAAGAAATAGTAATAGTTGCAAACAAAAATACTGACATACTATATAATTGTAAAATTAATGAAAAGGCACACCCCGCCCTTAGAACAAGCAATACAGAAAATTGGGAAGTTCTTGGCGTAGGTGGTGAAAACAGCAATAAAAATACATTTGCCGATATAAGTTTAGATGCTTTACGTCAAGCTGAAATTCTATGCAAAGATGAATGTTTTGCAAGAGTAAGACTCCCTGGTGACCATCAAAAGGACAAGGACTATCACGGAACGGTTAAAGTTAAAAAGATAACAGGCTATATCCTTCCCGAATATTCTTTACAATATAAATACAAAGATAACACTTATAGAGCAACGTCCTTTGCATTTGGCGAAGTGAACAGTGATTACACAGCACCGACAGAGCATGAAAAAGTAGAAAAACTTGCTAAAAAGAAAGCTAAACCTTTCTTATGGTCGGGTATCAGTGCTATTTTATTAGCTGTTGTATTTGCTATTTGCTCGGGATTTGTGGCTTCTGGCGTATTTACAGCCTTATATATTCTCAGCTTTTTGGGTGGAATCGGATTAATCCTTACCTATATCTTTATTCAGAGTAAATTCAGGAATAACATTTACAAAAATAGGCAACAAGAAAAAATAAAACTCCTTAATGCCGCATTGGAAAAAAGAGGACTTACCCCTTTTAGCAAATAATTAAAACAAATTTAAAAGCCCCGCCGAAATTCGGCGGGGCTTTTAGTTTACAATTTTTCGTTTTCTCTTGCGGTGGCAAGCATAAGTTTTATGCGGTTTTCCTGATTTACCTTGGTTGCCGAAGGGTCGTAATCGACGGCAACTATATTTTCGTCTGTATAGATAGATTTGAGGGTGCGGATAACGCCTTTGCCCGCAATATGGTTGGGCAAGCACCCGAAGGGCTGAGCGCATACGATGTTCTTTACGCCCGTTTCGGCAAGCGCCGCCATCTCGGCGGGGATAAGCCAACCTTCACCCATCTTTACGCCCTGGTTTATTACCTTGTCGGCGCAGGCGCGGAGATGCTCGAAGTCGTGAACGGGCTCGAAGTGTCCGTCCTCTTTAAACTGTTTTATAACGTCTAACTGCATGCGGTGGACTATATTATAGACCGTCTTGTACGCAAGCGCCTTGAAGTGTCCGTGCCCGTAAAGGGTGTAATCGTTCACCACGTTAATTATACAATAGAGTATAAAGTCCAAAAGCGCGGGGATAACGGGTTCACAGTTTTCGTTTAGCAAAAACCTTTCCAAATCGTTATTGCCGAGAGACGAATATTTAACGTAAATTTCCCCCACCACGCCGACTTTTATCTTCTTTTTACCACTTCTCTGTACCGCGGCAAAAATATCTATGATTTGCTGATTTATCTTCTTATAGTGCCAATAGCCGCCCTTTTCAAACTTGGATACAATGAAGTTAACCGCTTCGTCACGCGCCCTGTCTGTGGCGCAGCTTTCTTTTTCGTAAGGCTTGGTCTGGTTATAGCACCACATAACGGTGTCGCCGTAGAGAATCGAAAAGGCAAGTTTAATAAACATGCCTACGCCTATTTTAAAGGTGTTTTCCTTTTCCAGCCCCGAAAAGTTAATTGAAACGACGGGCACGGTGGAAAACTCGTTCTTCATCGCCTTGCGGATTAGGGACATATAGTTAGAAGCCCTGCACCCGCCGCCCGTCTGGGTCATCATAACAGCGGTATGCTCTAAATCGTACTTGCCGCTTTTAAGTGCGTCAATAAACTGCCCCACCACGCAAAGGCAAGGGTAACAGGTGTCGTTGTGAACATGCTTTAAGCCCTCGTCTATTACGGCGCGGGTTTCGTTCTTTAACACCTCTAAGTCGTAGCCTTCAAGCCTTAACACCTTTTCTATAATAAGAAAATGCCAGGGAAGCATATCGGGTACGAGAATTTTATGGGTGCGTTTCATAGACTTGTCCCACTTGGGATATTCAGTTGTATAGTCGGAAAACGCCGTCTTTTCTTCCATTATTCTTTCGCCGCCTCTTCTATCGCCGCAAGCATACTTCTTAATCTTATTTTAACTACGCCGAGATTGTTAATTTCGTCAATTTTTATCTGTGTGTAAAGTTTATCGTTCTTTTCCAACATCGAACGGACTTCGTCTGTGGTTATGGCGTCAAGCCCGCATCCGAACGATACAAGCTGAACTAAATTCAAATTTTTGCGCTTGGATACGAAATCCGCCGCGCGGTAAAGCCTTGCGTGATAAGTCCACTGGTTCAAAACGTTTACTTTAACCACGTCGCCCTTTTCGAACACGCTGTCTTCCGAAAGAACGGCAAGTCCGAGGGAAGTTAAAAGTTTGTTTATGCTGTGGTTGATTTCCCCGTCCAAATGATAGGGTCTGCCGGCAAGCACTATGACCTGTTGACCGTACATTTCCGCCTTCCACAAAATTTCGTCCGCTTTGGAGCGCACGTCCTCGTGGTATTTTTCATAACGCGCAAAGCCCTCTTCAAGCGCATCTTCTATGTCGCGCTTGGTAAAGTTATACTTTTTAAGCACTTCCATAAGTTTATGGACGGTGGGCTTTTTCATATTCAAATCGAGGTACGGCATAAAGAAATTCTTTTCCGTAAGCCTCTCGTTATTGGCCTTTAACAGCTCGGGATAATACGCCACGACGGGACAGTTATAATGGTTGGTTGAACAGTGTTCGTCCAAATTGTAGCTTTCGCAGGGCATAAAAATGAAGTCTACGCCCGCATCCAGCAAGTTTTCGATATGTCCGTGGATAAGTTTTGCGGGGTAACAAGCCGTATCGCTTGCAACGGTGTGCTGACCCTTGAAATAAAGTTGGCGCGTGGATTTTCCCGAAAGGATAACCTCGAACCCCAGCGTTTCAAAGAAGCCCGCCCATATGGGAAGCTGCTCGTACATGCCGAGTTGCAGGGGAAGCCCTACTCTTCCGTGTATACCGTTCTGTCCGCTTACGCCGTGTATGCAATCGATAAGCCTTGTTTGCTTATACGAATATATATCCATATCCGCAAGCGCAGGCTTTCTGCCCGCACCGCGTTCGCATTTATTGCCCGAAATGAATTTTCTGCCGTCGTTAAACCGGATTACGTTTAAGTTGCAGTTTGCCGTACAGCCGCGGCAATTTGTGGCTTGAAGGGAATAAGTAAACGCTTCAAGCTCTTCCGCGGTTGCCGTGGTACTTATCTGTGGTGCGTTTTCCATAGCGTAAAGCGCCGCACCGAACGCGCCCATAAGCCCTGCAATGCCGGGACGGACTACTGCTTTGCCCGTTTCCATTTCAAACGAACGCAAAACCGCGTCGTTCAAGAAAGTTCCGCCTTGCACTACGATATTGTCGCCGAGTTCGTCCGCGCTTGTCGCCCTTATAACCTTGTAAATGGCGTTCTTTACTATTGACGAGGAAAGCCCTGCGGAAATGTCTTCCACGCTTGCCCCCTCTTTTTGTGCCTGCTTTACGGCGCTGTTCATAAATACCGTACAGCGCGAGCCGAGTTCTACGGGATGTTTTGCGTACAAGCCTTTTTCCGAAAACTTGTCTATTTCCATACCCATAGCGCGGGCAAACGTCTGGATAAACGAGCCGCAACCCGACGAGCAAGCCTCGTTAAGCATAATGGAATCTATTGTGCCGTTCTTGATTTTAAAGCACTTAATATCCTGCCCGCCTATGTCGATAATGAAGTCGACTTTCGGGTTAAAGTGAAGCGCCGCTTTGAAGTGTGCAACCGTTTCGACTATGCCGAAGTCGGCTTTAATCGAATTTTTAATTAAATCCTCGCCGTAGCCCGTAACCGCGCTTCCGCGTATTTTAAGTCGGTTGCCGCCAAGCGCGTACACCTCTTTCAGCTTTTTAATTACTATATCCAAGGGCTGGCCGTTGTTGGACTGGTAGTGCGACCATAAAATTCGGCAATCAGCCGTAATTAGCATAAGTTTTGTGGTTGTCGAACCGCTGTCGATGCCCAAATAGCAATCGCCCGAATAGGAAGAAATATCCGCAAACTGTAAGTCGGTTGCCCTGTGGCGTTTTACGAACTCTGCGTATTCTTGCTTGTTTTCGAACAACGGTTTACCGTAAGTTGTCGAATTGTTTTCGGTTATCTTTGTAATCTTCTTTATTATGCCGTCAATACTTTCGGCGTGCTCGCCGACGGATGACAAAGCCGCGCCTATCGCCATAAAGCAAGGTGCATTGTCAGGGAAAACCGCGTTTTCTTCCGTTAATTTCAAAGTGGTAGTAAAGGCCTTTCTTAAAGCCTTTAAAAAGTACAAAGGTCCGCCCAAAAAGAGAACCTTTCCCTTTATCCTGCGCCCCTGTGCCAATCCCGAAACGGTTTGGTCAACGACTGCCTGGAAAATAGAAGCGGCGATATCGGCTTTGCTTGCACCCTGATTTAAAAGGGGCTGCACGTCGGATTTTGCGAAAACTCCGCAGCGCGAAGCTATCGGGTAAGTCTTTTCCGCTGAAAGGGCAAGTGCGTCCATCTTTTCGACGGATACGTTTAAAAGGGTAGCCATCTGGTCGATAAACGCACCTGTGCCGCCTGCACAGCTACCGTTCATTCGCTGTTCGGTTCCGCCGGTTACGAAGATGATTTTCGCGTCCTCGCCGCCGAGTTCTACGGCGACGTCGATATCGGGATGAATTTTGCGTATAGCAATAAACGCAGCCTGAACTTCCTGCACGAAGTTTATGCCGCTGCGCTGCGAAAGCCCAAGCCCCGCACTGCCCGTAATAGAAACTGCGTAAGTCCCGCCGAACTTCTCTTTAATAGTGTTAAGCTCGAACAGAACGGTTTCCTTTACCTTGGCAAAATGACGAACGTAGGACGAGTATATTAAATTGTTTTTCTCGTCAATAACCGCCGCCTTAACGGTGGTTGATCCGACGTCTATGCCTAAAAGTTTCACTTTCTTTTTCCGTTAGATACGTATTCAAAATAATTATAACATAACTGTGTTTAATTTTTCAAATTTATGAATATACAAATTTTGTTAAATTCGTATAAATTTTTAATTTTTTATTAAAATATGCACTAATAAAGATGTCGCCGCCCGCGCGTTGACTGCGCGGGCGGCGCCTATCTTGCTTTTGATTTATTCGCTTAAATACTTTTTCTTGGTCGCCATTCCGCCTCGGATGTGGCGCTCTGAAAGGTTCTTATCCAGAACTGTACGAACCCTTTCGTAAAGCTCTTTATCCACGGTTTTAAGCCGCTCGGTTACGTCTTTATGTACGGTAGATTTGCTAATGGAAAAATACGTTGCCGCCGCACGTACCGTGCAGTTTGAAGCGATTATGTACTCCCCCTCTTTAATTACCCTTTCGGCTATATAATCCCACATATCACACTCCGAAAATTTATGTATTATAAATCTATTCGGAATATTGTCGATTAATGCAGATTTATGGCAATTTATAAAATAAAAACTTATTTTTTATTTATTTTAGAAATTCAAAATGAATGTGTTTTTTTTCTCTTTTAAAAGCTTTATTAATTGCAAACCTGAATTTAGCCGGTAAAGTAACACTTGTCAGCCCGCTGCAACCCCAAAACGCATCCTTACCAATGCTCTTCACGCTGTTAGGGATAGTTATACTTGTCAGACCGCTACAATAACTGAATGCATCCTTACCAATGCTCTTCACGCTGTTAGGCACAGTTATACTTGTCAACCCGCTACAATCACGAAACGCATCATCACCTATACTTGTTACGCTATATGGAATGGTTATACTCGTTAGTCCACTGCATCCACAAAACGCACCCTCACCAATTAATGTTACGCTGTTGGAAATGGTTATACTTGTCAGTCTACTGCAATCATAAAATGCTTGTTCGCCTATACTTGCTACACTGTCTGGGATGGTTATGCTTGTTAGTCCACTGCATTCAGAAAACGCCCAATCGCCAATACTTGTTACACTGTTTGGAATTGTTATGCTTGTCAGCCCACTGCATTCAGAAAATGCAAAATCATCAATCCTTGTTACGCCTTGGGGGATTTTTACCTCGCCTTTCTTGTTTTTGCGTATGTAATTTGTTAAAACCGTGCCTTCAATATCAAACTCTTTTTTGTTGTAGTTGCTAAGTGTAGGATATTCGGATTGTTCCTGATTGGTTGTATTCGCGGTTTTACGCTGTGCTAGCGACTGAGCTTCAAGTACTTTTTGTTTTTCTTCTAACTGCCTTTTTAGTCTTTCATTTTCCGCTTGAGTTCTGTCCGCTTCTGCCTGCCAACGTTTCTTCTCTTCATCATCACGGGTTACAGATAAATCGTCTTGAATAAGCGTATGAGAATCAAAAAGTTCGTTTAACTGTACCGCCACTTCAACAGGCAAGGTTGCACGTTCAAACCCGTCAAAAAATTCGTTTATCCAACTGTCGTTTGCCGTTTTAATTTGGGAGTATCCCTCAACTACGTATTCTATCCTGGCTTTTTTATATTTTTTAGGCAGCAACTTATATCCGTGCTGTTTATATTCAGGCGGAGCGTTTTGTATATCTTTATTTTTAATATAAGGCAATTCTTTTTTTCGTGCGTCGCCAAGTTTTCTTGACAGCGTTGTAGATACAAATACGACCGCCCGGCAGTTATCGATAGCCTTTTCTAGCATATTGTCGTAATCGCTTATGTATCCGTGCTGCAAATTGCGCGCCGCCACAAAGCACGTTAGCCCTTCTTCGTTTTCAAGATAGTCGGTAAGCTTGGTTACCGCATCCATATCTTCACTTTTGTATGCTATAAACACGTCGCGCGGAATTGTTACGTCATAGACCCCGTCGTCAACCTTTTTGGCTTCGGGGATAAGCATTTGCATCCACTCGCCATACTTTTTGGGGTCAACTGCTTCGTATGCTCTTTTTATGTAGTTGTTCAAAGAGAGCAATATTTCAGGACTTAAAATCTTTATACAAAACGATATTACCTCGTCCGCACAGTCGTTTATCTCTTCGTACGTTGAATTGTTCAGATAGTCGCACAAAGCCTTTTTGTTGCCCGAGCAAGCTAATTTATAGAACGTGCTTATACTGTCGTTCTGAATATAACTCAATATATTATTGCATAGCACTATTATAGATTCTTTATCTATGAATTGAGCATGCACCGTCCGCCACAAATTATTGCGCAAATTTGCAAGTTTTTCCTGCTTGTCTTCGTCAAGTAAAGCGGCAAGGGCAGCCTTTTGCTTTTGTATGGTGTCGTTCGTATATCTCCTTCCGCAGGCACGGCACACATACATACCGTTTTCGCAAGGTTTAAGGTCATCACTTCCACAATTTTTGCAATGAAATTCTTTTAACATCTTTAATCTCTCTTTGTCGTAATGTAATTTTTAATCTTTATTGAATATAGTAGTTAAGTTAATTTTAATCGGCCGTTTTAGTTCTTTTGAATTTGTTTTTTAACCTGTTGAAAGCCTGTGCAAAGTAATGACGGAAATCTTTATTCAAAAGCACTACCGCAACACAGGGAACTACGGCTATAGCAACCGCTATACCGCCGTTTACCAATAGCTCTATCCATTCGCTTTCGTAAGACTGCAAGCAAAAATGCAATGCAACCAGCAAAGCCGTAAAAACAGCTATATAAACGTAATTTCTTATATAATAATTCTTAGCTTTTAATTTAAGCCCGTATTTGTACAAAACGTGGGGTTCTACAATATGACAAATTGTTAAGTTGGTTATTATAGTAGCAACGATTACCCCAACAACGGCAAAATCCTCCCCAAAACAATAAGAGAATAAATATACAAACCCGATTGATAAACCGACGTTCAGCACGCCTTCGAAAAGGGGCTTCCACCTATCGTTGTAAAACGTTCCGGTAGCGTCCCTGAAAAGAAGGGTTGCCTGGCGCATAAACTGGATAAAATAATTCAGCGTTATTATAAAGGAAACGCTTTTGGCTAGTTCCAACGGCTCATCGCTTTTGAAACAGATATTGACCACGTTGTCGATTACCGCGTAGTATCCCAAAAAGAAAATTACGCCGATAATAAAGTTGAATGCGTGGAAAAAGTTGAGATATTTTTTAATAGATTCGGTATCGTTTTCAACGCACATATGCCCGATTACCGACGTAAGCGGCGTAAAGAACAAACCTATTACGCCCGTCATGGAAACCATGATTGTAGTATAGTTAGTATATTTGCCTAAAATTACGACGCCGATAAAAGCCGAAATTATGACGCTGTCGGCAGTATTTACAAGCACGCCGCCGATTTTGTGCATAAACATAGCCTTTACGCTTTTGGTAACTTCTTTCTTTGTGTCCGCGTCTATTTTCTGTTTGTTTTTAATTATAGCGTTGTGTTTTTTACGCGCGACAAGTTCGGTTACTCCCCACTGCAACAAAGCTGCGCCGATTGCACATACGAGAAACCATACAAACGATTGCGTAAACACTAAAACGGTAATTTGTAAAGCGTATTGCAACAACAGTCCGCAAGAAGAAATAATAGTTGTTAGGTAATTGTTTTTATAGGCGTTGATAAGTGAAGTTTTCGAGCTGAAAAGGTAGGTTATAACTACCGAAACCAGCATAAGAAAAAACGTAAGATAGACGTTTTGGTTAACGTCCTGATAGTCGGCGGCAAGGTAGGGCAATAGCGGAATAATCACGCAACCCGCAACCAAAATTATTGCACCGATAATCAAATATAATTTTGTAAACAGGTGATAAAGGGCGGAAACTTTGTCGTTATCCCCCTCTACTATGGGCTTGTACATACAGAAAGTTATAGCGCTTCCCACCCCTAATTCGGCAACGGCAAGAAAGCCTATAATACTTGCATACAGAGAGTTCAGCCCGTTTACTTCATCTCCGATATATTTAATTAAATATCTTCTTACAAGTATTGCCCCGACAAGAAGCAACACTTTAAACGCAATCGAAACTATTACGTTTAAAAGACCTTTCTTTTTGTCCAACATACCACCTAAAATAAATCAGAGATAATTATTCGCTAATCTTCACGAAAACCTTGCATATTGAATTTATAAAATTGTTTTCAAGGTTATCGATTTTATTTCTGAAATATTCAAATTCATCGATGTATTTATCGTAATTTGCCAAAACCTCTTTAATGTTTTCTACAACCAGTTCTTCGTTTTCATAATCAACGATTTTAAACTTGTCCGGTATTGCGACATCGAAATCGTTTTCTGCAGCATTACGCTTGCCTACAATTAAGCACGTTCCGTTATATACACTTTCTTTAGGTAGCCTTTCGGGCCCAGGAAATTCACCAAAGTCAATGTACAATTTAGTATTCCTGAACAATTCTATTATTTCAGATATTTCCATATTTTTAATCGGGACAAATTCCAAGTCGTCCCTTTTTAAAAGCATTTCCATAATACGGGAAGGCTTTGCCGGATTATAGGGGATTTTATCACTTCTGTTCTGTGTTGTTAAATCTTTGGACATACCCGCTTTAATATATTCCAAACTTAATGGTTCCACCAACATTTCAACATTTTCATATCGCCGTTCTATTAATTTTGAATAAGCATATTTTGAACCACAAAAGTGGCAAACACCTTTTAAAAGTTTATCAGGATATGCGCCGTCATATTTATACTTGTTGTCTTTTGAAAGAAATAAATTAAGGAAAAATTTTATAAAATTCTTTATCTTTGAGTGCAACGCTTTTGAGAAACCGGTTAATCCATCAAAATTATTGTAACTCAACCACCAAACACTTTTTCTTAATTTTTTATAATTCCTAAAAACCCAGGTACCAGCTTCCGGCGCAATAATTATATTCTTTTTGTCGTCTACTACGTCTTTAAAGGAAATAACTTTGGGATTATACTTTTCAAATCTTTCGGGGCACTTAAGATTATCTGAGAAAAAATAAACCATATTGGCACTATACCCGTTCTGTGTCAAATAATAGCAAAGCTGGTGTAAAGCATCCGGGCCACCGGACACAGATTTCTCCGGACAAAAAATATATATTTCGGTATCTTGAAAAATCTCCAAAACATATCCTCCAAAAGTTTTTTATTATACGTACGAATAATAAAATGTTATAACAGACATTCCCACTTTTTATCTTTTTCGCTTAAATTCAGCGGCGTGCCGTCGGGAAGAGAATATCCTTCGGAATCAGCGTTACCTTTGTATTGACCTTTGACTTCCGGCCATTCGATGCCGATTGAAGGGTCGTTCCAGGCAAGTCCGCCCTCGTCGCCGGGGCGATAAAAGTCTGTAACCTTATAGCAGAATTCCGCTGTATCGCTTAAAACAAGAAAGCCGTGAGCAAAACCTTCTGAAATATAAAATTGCTTTTTGTTTTCCTCGGTGAGTTCGACGCCGAACCATTTGCCGTAAGTCTTACTGCCCTTTCTTAAATCGACGGCAACGTCGAAAACCTTGCCCTTAATAACGCGGACAAGTTTGCCCTGAGGGTACTGCTTCTGGAAATGCAGTCCTCGCAAAACGCCTTTCGTACTCATAGACTGGTTGTCCTGCACGAAGTTCATATTCAAGCCCGCTTCTTCCATATCGCGCTTGTTGTATGTTTCCATAAAATAGCCGCGGCTATCTCCGTGAACTGCGGGTTCGATGATGTGCAATCCCTCTATTCCGCCGACGTTCTTTTCAACTTTAATCTGTCCCATTCTTCAACTCCGTTAAATAACGGCTGAGCGCATCTTGCCAAGCGGGCAAGGGTTTAAAGCCGCATTCTGTTAATTTTGTTTTATCTAACCTTGAATTGAACGGTCTTGCCGCCTTCGATAAACCGTATTCCGCAGTCGTTACGGGTATAACCTTCGTAGTATATCCCGCCTGTCTGAAAATCTCTTTGGTGAAGTCGTACCAGCTTATATATCCGCCCTCGTTAGTGGCGTGATAATAACCGTACTTGTCCGTTTCAATCATATCGACGAGAAGCCTAGCCAAATCCAAAGTGTAAGTCGGCGTACCTATCTGGTCGTTCACGACGCGCACGGTATCGTGCGTTTTGCCGACGTTCAACATAGTTTTAATAAAGTTTTTGCCGTTCTTGCCGAACACCCAGGCTATGCGGACAATAAAGAATTTATCAAGCGTACTTGCAACGGCAATCTCGCCTTCAAGTTTGGTTTTGCCGTAGATATTTAAAGGTTTGTAGTCCTTGCAATCGGGCTGCCACGGTTTTTCGCCTTGACCGTCGAAAACGTAGTCGGTTGAAATATACAGCATTTTACAACAAAGTTTTTTACACTCTTTTGCAATATTTTCCGTTCCGACAGCGTTTACGAGGCGAACCTTATCTTCGTTGTCTTCCGACGCGTCCACCGCCGTCCAAGCCGCGCAATGAATTACGGCGTCGGGCTTAGTAGCTTGCAAAACCCGTTCAACGCTTACGGCGTCGGTAATATCCATTTCTTCGATATCAACCCCTACCGCCGCGTGCCCGCGCTTATTCAGTTCGTTTACAACGTCATACCCTAGCTGACCTTTAACGCCCGTAACTAAAACCTTCATTTTCTGTTCCCGTACATTTTTTCGTAGTAATTTTGGTATTCGCCCGAAATTATAGTTTCCCACCACTCGCGGTTTTCAAGATACCATTTTATGGTCTCTTTAATGCCGTCGGCGAATTTCGTTTCGGGCAACCAGCCGAGTTCGTTATGAATTTTAGTAGGGTCGATAGCGTAACGCATATCGTGTCCCTTTCTGTCCGCGACGTAAGTAATAAGACTTTCGGGCTTACCGAGTTCCTTGCAAATGAGCTTGACGATATCGATATTTTTCATTTCGTTATGTCCGCCCACGTTGTAAACTTCGCCCACCTTGCCTTTATGGATAATCAAGTCTATTGCCTTGCAATGGTCCTCGACGTACAGCCAGTCACGCACGTTTTCACCCTTGCCGTAAACGGGCAGGGGCTTGTTGTTAAGCGCGTTAGCTATCATAAGCGGGATTAATTTTTCGGGGAAATGATAGGGGCCGTAATTGTTTGAACAACGGCTTATAGTAACGGGCAAGCCGTAAGTTCTGTGGTATGCAAGAACGAGCAAGTCCGCCGACGCCTTTGAGCTTGAATAGGGACTGCTGGTGTGTAGCGGGGTAATTTCCGTAAAGAAAAGGTCGGGTCTGTCAAGCGGCAAATCGCCGTAAACTTCGTCCGTGGAAACCTGATGATAGCGCATTATACCGAAGTTTCTGCCAGCTTCCATTAAAATGGCCGTACCCAAGATCTTTGTCTTTAAGAAAA
>JAIDQV010000175.1 GCA_029062045.1 Clostridia bacterium | reverse complement strand
GAGATAGTAGATATTTTGAAGAAGAGCTTATAATATTTATATAGAATAAGCCCCGCGCCGAACGGCGCGGGGCTTTTTAAGTTTGATTTGTTGCCGCTTATTTAGGCTGTTTGCCGATATAAGCGAGGATACCGCCGTCAACGTAAAGGATATGTCCGTTAACTGCGTTGGACGCGTCTGAAGCGAGGAAGACTGCGGGGCCTGCAAGCTCGTCCGCTTCAAGCCATCTTCCTGCGGGGGTCTTTGCAATAATGAAGCTGTCGAAGGGGTGACGGCTGCCGTCGGGCTGTCTTTCACGGAGAGGAGCAGTCTGAGGGGTTGCAATGTAACCGGGTCCTATGCCGTTGCACTGAATGTTGTATTCACCGTATTCCGAGCAGATGTTTCTGGTAAGCATTTTAAGTCCGCCCTTTGCGGCAGCGTATGCGGAAACGGTTTCACGACCGAGTTCGGACATCATCGAGCAAATGTTAATAATCTTGCCGTGGCCTTTCTTAATCATAGAAGGGATAACCGCCTTGGATACGATGAAGGGTCCGTTGAGGTCGATATCGATAACCTGTCTGAACTGAGCGGCTGTCATTTCGCACATAGGGATACGCTTGATAATTCCCGCGTTGTTTACGAGAATGTCGATTACGCCGACTTCCTTCTCGATTTTCTTAACCATAGCGTTTACGCCTTCTTCGTCGGTAACGTCGCAAACGTAGCCGTGCGCCTTAACGCCTTCCGCCTTGTAAGCGGCAAGTCCCTTGTCCACAAGGTCTTGGTTGATATCGTTGAAAACTATCGTTGCGCCGGCCTTGGCAAAGCCCATAGCAATGGCAAAGCCGATGCCGTACGAAGCACCCGTTACAAGTGCGATTTTTCCGTCAAGTCTGAAATCTTTCATTTCCATAATAAAAAAATCTCCAAAAATTTATCGTTAAAATTATTATAGCACTTTTATTTTTCTTTGTACAGGGAAAAAGGAAAAATTTTCCATTAAAATTATTCACATAAATTTCAAAAAAATACGTTCTGTGTTCGGTTTTGGAAAGTAAAGGCCGTTAAAGTACATAATCGCAGATTATCTCAATTATAACCAAAAGTGATAATTTATTAATATTTATGCAAAAAACTAACATTTATGCAAAAAAACGCACAAAAATGAATAAAATATTTGCATATTTACAAATTTTGCATAGTAAATTGTTTGACATAGCATATATATTGAGTTAAAATATTCATATATAAACAAGGACGGTATTCGCTTTTGTTTATTGGCAAAAAATTTGCATGCGTGCATAATTTTTTAATATTCGACGGAAGATTTAACGGGCGTGCCCGTTTAACCTAAAAAAGATTTAGGAGCAAGAAAATGAAAAAGAAGACGGCACTTATTTGTTTACTTACCGCGCTATCGGCTACCACGATTGCGGTTGCTGCCGGTTGCGGAACAGAAGACCACACTCACTCGTATTCTTGGAAGTACGATTCGGCGCAACACTGGCAGGAATGCGAGTGCGGAGATAAAAAGGGTGCGGCTGACCATACCGACACCGATAACGACGGCAAATGCGACGTATGTCGTGTTGAAGGCAGCAGCGTAACCTTTGATATGAAGGGTCACGGCACGCAGGTTCCCGTGCAGGTAGTATTTATGAACGGAAAGGCAGTTGAGCCCGACGCGCCCGAAGCGGACGGTTGGGTGTTCGTCGGCTGGTTTACCGACGCGGGCTGTACCGCAGGTAACGAATACGACTTCGACGCTGTCGTTTCCGCAAACGTTACTTTATACGCAGGCTGGACCCAAGACTTAAGAGCGACAATTACGTTCGACGTGCAGGGTCACGGCACGGCGCCTAAAACCCAGAAGATTTTACCCGGTGACGGTCATAAAGTTGTGGAGCCCGACGCTCCTACGGCAGACGACTGCACATTTGCGGGTTGGTACGTTGACGCGGCTTGCACCGTTGAGTACGATTTTGACGATGAAGTTACCGAGTCCATGACTATCTATGCAAAATGGAACGTAACCGTAACTTTCAGCACGGCGCACGGCACTGCTCCCGCATCTCAGACTATTAAAGCGGGCGGCAAGATTGACAAAACCAAAATTATCGACCCCACTACGGATGAAGATTTGCAGTTCATCGGCTGGTATTCCGATGCCGGCTGCACGGTTCCGTTTAATTTTAATGCGGCAGTAAATTCGTCCTGCACGGCTTATGCAAAGTGGATGGTTCCTTTGCCCCAGCTTAGTGTCGGAGATATGACGTTCTACAAGTTCGGAAGCGAAACTCAGCGTCAATTCATGTTTACGGCAACGGTGGACGGCAGATATTGCTTCTCGCTTCCCGGTGGCAACTCTTCAAAATGTACCTTCACATCGGACGTAAATTCAAGCACTTTCGATAAAGATAACTCTATGTTCTGCGATTTAAATGCGGGACAATCGGTAGTTCTTACGTTATTCCGTCCTGCCACGGGCGTTGATGCTGACGCAAACGTAAGGCTTGACGTTGAATTGAACAAGGATGAAGATTTACCTTCCGAAGGTTGGGTGAACGGCACTTATACGGACGGCACCGTTTACCTTAAATTGAACGGCAAGAATGTAACAGTTGATGAAACTCCTTATCCGACTAAATACGTCGGCGGTTCGTTCAATATGCTTATCATAAAGATGGGCGAGCACGATTGCACATTGAAAGCAACCGACGTTGCGGGCGTTTACACTTACACTTATTACAATTCGTCTTCCCAGCAGGTTACTGCAACGTTAAAGCGTTTTGTTCCTGTTGCCGTGAGTGCGCTCGGCGGTGTTTACACACCTAAGTCATCGGCTTTGAACAACATTAAAAGTATTTGCATCTATGAGAGCGGCAACGGCTATTATATGATGGGTAGTACGAGATATGCCGTAAAGCTCGGTCAAAACGGTTGCTATTACGATACAAGTACAAACGAACTGCATTACGATAGCTATGTAATTACTCCCGTTTTGGATGCGGCGGGTACAGTAACAGGACTTTCCGTAGCGTCTACCGTAGGAGGGGGTGCATCTCAGTATTCATACAAAAAAGACAGCTCCGCACCCACCGAACCGCCTGAAAGACTTCCTTTGGATGCCTCTATCGAGCTGATTGGCGAAGATTATACTTTAATCGGTCAAGATTTGAAAATGCCCGGTGAGAAGTTCGCTTATTCGGTTAATATAACGGCGTACGACAACGGTGTTTACACTATCGTTTGCTCGAATAAAACCCTTACGCTTGAAATAGATGGCGAGGGCGACGAAATAGAGGTAAAGATCTATAATGCAACGCATGCGACGCTTTTGGATACCCTTCATAAGAAGGTTGTCGAATCACACGACTTGAAGATGGACGGCACGAATAACGTAATTACGCCCGACATGGCTTCAAACGGTTTCGTAACCTATACGATACCTAAGACGGGTGTGTATACGGTGACGGTGATTGCTGCTCCTTCATATGAATGGTCGTCTGCCGGACATACTTATACCAGTTACTTTGCAACACAGTTCTATGCCGATTATGAAAACGACCCCTGGAACAACTTTGCATATATAGATGAAATCAATAGCCCGTCGGGTAAAGTAGTGCTTCAACAGGGTAACGTGTTTGCGGTGAGCGTTGGCGAGTATCCCGAGGACTTTGAAAGTATGACTTTCGTTTTGGAGGAATCGGTACC
>JAIDQV010000174.1 GCA_029062045.1 Clostridia bacterium | reverse complement strand
ACCCAAAACCACAAAACAAAAACAGCCTTCCCGAAAGGGAAGGCTGTTTTTTATATTTTAATTTAACCTACGTTTTTAGTGATTATATCGTGCGCGTAAAAGTTTGTTGAATCAACGCTGAGGGGGGTAATAGTAATATGCCCCGTCATTGTCGCGTCGGTATCTATTTCAAGGTTGCGCGTTCCGCTATATAGGCTTACAAGGCACGGCATAACGATATCGTTTTCAAGGAATTTGAAATCGTCGCTGTAAATCGCCTCGCCAAGCCTCGTTATAAGTATTTCGTCGCCGTGCTCCGGAATGTTCACGTTCAAAATATCGGTAAAATCCAACATTTTACGCCTTTGGATTTCGTTCCATACTCTGTCTAAATTTTTAACCGCATTGTCAAAGGAAGTAAAGCAGGTGGAAATGGCTATTGCCTTCATTCCGCCTTTGGCGGCTTCAAAGCACGCGCCGACCGTGCCGGAATAGTGTATATCCCCGCCAAGGTTAGGTCCGCAGTTTATTCCCGAAAGCACAAGGTCAAATTTTTTCTTGAATCCAAGCGTTGCAATGCGTACGCAGTCGGCGGGGGTGCTGTCCACGCTGTATGCTTCCACGCCCTCGAATATGTCAACCTTCTTAACTTCGTACCCGCCGTGTATTTCAATGCTGTGGCTCTTTCCGCTTTGCTGTACCTTGGGCGCAAACACGCTGACTTCGCCTTTAGTTTTTGCCCAGTTTACCAAATGTTTTATCCCTTCGGCGTAGATGCCGTCGTCGTTTACAATTAAAATTTTCACAGTCTTTCTCCGTATTTTGCTTTGAACTCGCCAAGAATCTTGTCGGCGTCTTCAATAAGTGCCTGCATTTCTTCCCTAGAATACACCGTCGCCCCCGCAGAGGTGAAGTGCCCGCCGCCGTGGTACTTGTTTGCAAGGTCTTTCACCCCTAAGAAGCGGCTTCTGAGTCTCACGCGGATTTCGTTTTTCTCTTTATTGTCTATAAACGCCAACCATATAAGGCTTCCGCGTATAACTTTAAGCTCGCTGACAACTTCGCTTGCCGCCTCTAAGGTAAGGTTGTATTTTTCCTGCACTTTTTCGTCCATATAAATATATGCAACGCCGTTCGGGGTAATTGTTATGTGGTCGTACACGTAAGATTTAAGTTTCAAAGTTTCAAATTCGTCCGTGTACAGGTGAGCAAACAATGTTTGGGTGTCAATATCCAAATCTAGTAGCGCACCCGCAAGCCTCATCGTCTCGCCCGTAACGCCCTCGTAGCGGAACCTTCCGCTGTCCGTAACCATACCGCAGTAAATACAGGTTGCCGCCTCTTTCGTAATTTTCAGCTTGTCTTTAAAGGTTACGTAAAAGTCGGCTATCATCTCGCACGCAGAAGAGCGGAAGTCCTCAACCCAGCTTATATCGCCGTAGGGTTTGTCGTCTATATGGTGGTCTATTTTTATAATCTCTTTCGCCTTTTTATAGTTGCTGTTGGAAATTCTGTCTTCCGTGCCTGTATCTATTACAACAAGCAGTGCGCCGTTGTAAACGTCATCGATTTCGTCGTCTTTAAGTTTATCCTCGCCGCCCAAAAACTTCAAGTGGTCCGCATAATCGTCGTTTAAAACGTAAACCTTCTTTTCGGGATAGGTGGCGCGCAGTATTCCCGCAAAACCTTTGGTCGAGCCGACTGCGTCACCATCCGGGCGGATATGCCGCGACACTATAATTTTTTGATAGCTCTCTATTTTTTCAAGAATTTGTTTTTTTATTTCTTCGTTCATAATTTCACTCCGCCGCAAGCGCGTCTAAGTCGGCAAGCAATTTCATTGCGGTAGCCTTGTCGGGTACGGTACAGCCGCTTGCTTTCTTATGCCCGCCGCCGCCGTATTTCACCGCTATGGGGTTTATGTTGTATTTGTTTGAGCGGATTTCCGTATGTACGCCGTCAACGCTCTCGGTAAAGTTCACCCAAGCATGTACGCCCTTTATATCGCGCATCAGCCCCACAAGCCCTGTGGAAACGATGGGGGCGGCTTCGCTGTTTTCGGGCAAATCCTCACGCGCGGTGTAAATGTACGCAACGTTGTTTTGCGTGAATTTGATTTTGTGCATATTGTCTGCTTTTTCTATTATTTCGGAAAAGTCTTCGGAATACAAATTGTAATACAGCGTATTTAAATCAATAGGTTGCGACATAAGGAACGCCGCAAGCTCGAATGTGCGGGCGGAGGTGGAGTCGAAAACAAACCTGCCGCTGTCCGTAACCATGCCTGTGTAAAGTGCGGTCGCGGATACAGGGCTCAGTTTAAGTTTACATTCCTTTGCAAGCATTGTCACCATACCGCACGCGCTTTCGTATGTGCTGTCGACAATATCCACGTCGGCAACCTCTTCACAGTAAATGTGGTGGTCTATGCGCAAGGTTTTTGCGGCGGTCTTGTAGCGCTCGTCGCATATAAGTCGGGAAGAGCCGCAGTCCAAAATTATCGCAAGCGCATCTTTATAATACTCGTCGGGTATCTCGTCCATAACGCCGTTCATAAATGGTAAGCGCGTAGCTTCGTCGCCGACAACGTAAACTTCCTTGCCCTTGAAATTATCTTTAATGATAGCCGCAAGCCCAAGCTGGCTTCCAAGCGCGTCGCCGTCGGGGTGGGAATGACGGTGAATTATAATTCTGTCGTATTTTTTGATTAATTTTAGCGCTATTTTGAACATTTTTTAAAACCTCACTTATCCGTTTTGTGTATATTCATATCCGTTTTGTACATTATGTATCATAATATTATATCATAATAGTGCCCCTTTGTCAATATCCGTTTAGTCTTGACAAATTGTGCCAAATATATTAAAATAATTCATATGAGAAAGTATAGAATTAGAGTCGGATTAGACGTTGACGATACCCTGTATGAATGTAATTCCTACGCCGTATCTATTATAAATAATAGATATCCTGACGAAGAACCTGTAAAAGTAGAGGATATTAAGTGTTGGGGCGCAAGCGGAAGGCACTCGGAAGAGCGCATTCAGCTTTATTCAGACCCTGAGTTCGTCCGCACTCAGCCTATAACCGAGGGCGCGCAGGATTTTGTAAAAAAACTCTCGGAAATTGCCGACGTCTTTTTCGTCACCGCCGTCCCCGCATGCTGCATGAGCGCAAGGGCGGAACGTCTTATCGCGGATTTCCCCGAAATACCTTCAAACAACATTATATTAGGTACGCGCAAGGACATAATATCTTTAGATATTATGCTTGACGACGGCGCGCACAATATTTCAAGCTCGCGCGCGGCTTATCCCGTACTTTTCCGCAAACCGTGGAATACCGGGCTTTCGGGCTTGCTTTCGGTAAACAGCTACGACGACTTTTTGCACTTTTGCGAAATGGTGCGCAATTCCTTTTCCGAAAAATTCCCCGTTCTTAAAAACGGCGGTGTGCTTTGCCTTGTCGGACCTTCGGGCTCGTCTAAAACGGAAATCGCAAACGAGCTTACGCGGAGGGAAGGTTTTAAAAAACCGCTTACTTCGACCACCCGTCCCCGCCGTAACACCGAAAACGAAGACGCATACCGCTTTATCAGTGAAGAGCAGTTTGTTCGCGAAATGAAGGCGGGGGATTACATCGAAACTACCGTTTACAGCGGATATCATTTCGGCACTTCCGAAAAGGATATTTCGCCCATAGTCGCAAGCGGCGGCGTTGCGGTTATTCCCATAGATATTTGCGGCGCGATTACGCTTAAAAATCTGTACCGTGAGCGCGCGATGCTTGTGTTTACGCAAAGGGAACGCGAAGAAGCAATAAAGAGTATTATCGACAGGGATATTGACATAGACGACAAAACGCGGCGTATTATGTCGCTTGACTTCGAGTATCGCAACAGTGAAGTGTGCGACGCGGCAATTACCGTAGGCGACGACGTCACGGAAGCCGTGGAAAAAATCGTAAGTTTAGTTAAACAGTGAGGGACTTATGAATTATGACGTTATTATTATAGGCGCAGGGCCGGGCGGAATTTTTTCCGCATACGAACTGCGTAACAGCGGTCTGAAAGTGGCGGTGTTTGAAGAGGGCAACGAGCTTTCCAAGCGCAAATGCCCCATAGACGGCGTAAAAGTAAAATCCTGCGTCAGCTGCAAGACTTGTTCGATTATGTCGGGTTTTGGCGGGGCAGGCGCCTTTTCAGACGGTAAATACAACATTACGAACGACTTCGGCGGAAGTCTTTACGAGCATATCGGCAAAAAAACTGCGTTGGAGCTTATGGAGTACGTCGATAAAATCAACGTAGCGCACGGCGGGGCAAATACAAAGCTGTATTCTACGGCGGGCACGCACTTCCATAAAGTATGCATCCAGAACAAACTTAACCTTTTAAACGCGCAAGTGCGCCATTTGGGTACGGATATAAACTATACCGTGCTTACGAATATTTTCGCCGAGTTGAAGGACAAGGTTGACTTCTTTTTCAACACGCACGTCAGCAACATCAAAAAGACGGCAAACGGCTTCGAGGTTATTGCGGATAAAAGCTATGCGTGCAAGTATTGCATTGTATCCGCAGGCAGAAGCGGCAGTAAGTGGATGGAAGAGGTTTGCAAAAATCTGGGCATTACTACACATTCAAATCGCGTTGATTTAGGCGTCCGCGTGGAATTGAACGCCGAAGTTTTCGAACACATTACCGACGAGCTTTACGAAAGCAAAATAGTGTACACCACCGAAAAGTATGAGGACAAGGTGCGCACCTTCTGTATGAATCCGCACGGCATAGTAGTAAACGAGAATACAAACGGTATTATCACCGTAAACGGGCACAGCTTCGAGGATGAAAGCCGTAAGACAAACAATACCAACTTCGCACTGCTTGTATCAAAGCACTTTTCCGAGCCCTTCAAGGACAGCAACGGCTACGGCGAGAGCATTGCAAGGCTTTCCAATATGCTCGGCGACGGCGTCATAGTGCAGAGGTTCGGCGATTTGGTAAGAGGCAGGCGCAGTACGCAAAAGAGGCTTGACGAAAATTTAGTCGTTCCTACGCTCAGCGCAACCCCCGGCGATTTAAGTCTTATTCTTCCCAAGCGCATTCTTGACGGAATAATAGAGATGATTTACGCTCTGGACAAAGTGGCTAACGGCACGGCAAACGACGAAACGCTTTTATACGGCGTTGAAGTTAAGTTCTACAATATGGAAGTAGAAACGGACGAAAACCTTGAAGCAAAGCACAAGGGGCTGTATATTATCGGTGACGGCAGCGGTGTAACGCACTCGCTTTCCCACGCATCGGCAAGCGGAGTACACGTTGCAAGGCATATTCTTTCCAAACTTTGATGGAACTGTCCGGAATATAAATTTTAAAATAAATAACGACGGCATTAATGCCGTCGTTATATTTGTATTTGGATAATATTATTCGCCCTCGAAAACGCAAGCAGCGGCAAGGTCGTCACCGTAAACTGCTTTAGCCTTTTCATCTATTTTGAAAACCTTTCGCCAAAGCAGTCCGAAGCCCGAAAGTATAAAGGTTTCCGCAATGCTTATCGCGTATGCAATAGCCAACCCCAAAGCAACTTTAAAAAAGATATTGCCCAAATCTGCTTCGCCACAGCCATACTGGCAAACTAAGCCCAAAATTAATGCAATAAATAAAATGGGGGTACCTATTGAAATAAAGATTCTTCTGAAAAATGAGAATATCTTATCAAAAAATTCGGTTAAATTGAATAAGAAGTTCTTTGAATAGGGTGAAGGTCTGCGGAATTCTAACCATTGAATTACTCTGTGTGTGGTATGCCCGCTCATTCCGTCAGAGCTTATTTCGTATCCGTACTCGTGTTCGTTTTCCGTTGACCAAAAGTGCCAACCGAACGCCTTCTTTTCCAATTTTAAAAGCCACTTATCGCCCGCAATGCCGCGGCACGACTTACTTTGTATAAGATATCTTCCCATATTTTTTCCTCTCTTGTAAATACTATAAGTACAAGTATCTTGTACTTTTGATTATATTATACAAATATCTTGTACTTTTGTAAAGTAAATGAAGACAAAAATTGCAGAAAATATTAAATTTTTCAGAAAACAATTAAAAATGACGCAAGAAGATTTGGCAGAAAAGCTGAACGGTAAAAAGAGCCTTGTTTCAAACTATGAAACGGGTTACAGCACGCCTGATATTTATACGCTGTGCCGACTTGCCGATATCTTCGATATTACTTTGGACGAACTTGTAGAGTGGGAAAAGGAATAAAAACATAATAAGCGCCGCGGCTTATGCCGCGACGCTTTATTATTTTCAATTTTTTTCGGGTAGAAATTTCCAGTACCGCACAGGCATACTGCCTTTCATCTGCTTTTCGTGCGGGCGTTCTTTGATGTTGACCGCTTTGTAATACTTTTTCCACAGCGTTTCAAACGCGCGCTCGTTTTCGGAAAGGCAAATTTCCGCATCGCCTATGCAAGTGATAATCCATTCGTTTCCGTTATACAGCCCAGCAATTTGCCGCTTTATATCGTGAATTATAAACGGCATGTTTAGCCGTGCGACAAAGTGTGGCATAAGCATATCCGTAATATCGTTGTCGGGCGAGTAGGGGGCATACATCACCCCGCCGGCAGTCTCTTTAAACCGCAAAAACCCTTTCATTCTGTGCGCTTCACCCGTTATTTTATATAGAATATTGTTTAAATCAACAACTTCGGGCATATTGTACGCATTCTTAATTGGCTTTTTCCACTCGAACAACCGCTTTATATACGCAAAGCAAATTTGTTCTTTTTGCTTGTCGCAGCTGCGTAAAGCCAAAGCAATATCGTATTCGGCGTCAACGTCGCATTTTTTTAGCCCGCGCAGTACGCGCCCGCACTTTTCAATGTCGCTATGCACGCGTACGGTTTCACAACCCAAAGAAAGCTGAATTTCACTGTCGGAAGTTATCACGCAATCCCTTTCTTTGTAAGCGTCGAAAACGGCGGTGAAAAAACTTTCGGGCAAGTCGTCGCAAATATAAAACTTCATACTTCACCCGTAAGTGCGGACAGTGCAACCGACTTTTCCGAAAACATCGAAAGCTGTTCGGTTACTTCGCTTCCGTCCGCCAAAAGCAAGCAGTTTTTTACTTGACTGATATTTTCCAAACCGTAAAATTTGCCCTTGCAGGTTATAAAGTGCCGTGCCCGTTTCAACACAACGCGCATCTTTGCAAGTTGCTCAAAATCCAACTTGCCGTACTTGCGCGCTTCGATAATTCTGTATGCGCTCTTTGCGCCTATACCTGGTACGCGCAAAAGGGTGGCAAGGGGTGCGGAGTTTACTTCCACGGGGAAGAGGTGCATATTTCTAAGCGCCCAGGCGCACTTAGGGTCGTATTCTTTTGAAAGGTTTTCGCCTTCGTCGACAATTTCGTTCACGTCAAAGCCGTAAAAGCGGATAAGCCAGTCCGCCTGATAAAGCCTGTGTTCACGCAAAAGCCCCGCCCCGACGGTGGGAAGAAGACTGCTTTGCACAACCGGAATATATGAAGAGTAGTAAACGCGTTTAAGCCCCATATTGCGGTAAAGCGCCTCAGTAAGTTTCAGAATTTGCCCGTCCGTTTCGGGCGACGCGCCTATAATCATCTGGGTGGTCTGCCCCGCAGGGATAACTGCGTCTTTCCGCCGTACCTTGTTCACTTTGTCGTAAGTTATTGCATTTTGCAGGCTCTTCATCGGTAGTAGAAGGCTTTGTTTGGTTTTTTGCGGCGCAAGCAGTTTCAATGATTTTTCGCTGGGCAGTTCAACGTTGAAGCTCATTCTGTCAACAAGCCTTGCAGCTTTCATAATAAGCAAGTCGTCCGCGTGGGGTATGCCCTTCAAATGAATATACCCGTTGAAATGATATTCCCGCCTGAGCATTTCAACCGTCTTAATAAGCAGTTCCATCGTTCTGTCGGGCGTGCCGAAGACGGCGGAGGACAGGAAAAGCCCTTCAATATAATTTCTTTTATAAAAGCCGATTACAAGTTCGCAAATCTCGGTGGGGGTGATAGTTGCGCGCCTCACGTCCGCGCTTCGGCGGTTAGGGCAGTATTCGCAATCATACATGCAATCGTTGCTCATTAAAATTTTCAGTAGCGATATACATCTTCCGTCGGGGGTAAAGGAGTGGCATATCCCACCGACGGAAGCGTTACCAAGCCCGCCGGCACTGTTTACCCGTTTAGAGCCGGAGGACGAACAGGAAACGTCATATTTAGCGCTTTCGGTTAAAATTTCAAGTCTTTCTGCGTCAATCATACGATTTTTCCTTAAAACAAGCCGCTTTTTGCTATAATTTACCCGAATTTACAAAAAGCGAACAAATGTTTACTTTATAATAATATCACTTGACATCGGCGTTGTCAACGGTTTTTTCGAGTTTGACTAAAAAATTTTTTTATGATAGACTTAGGCTGTAATATAAATTTTCACATACATTTCATTATTGTATTAATTGAATTTAATCCCCGCGGGTTATAAGTAAATGGGAGGTACTTACGATGAAGGTACTGATTGTTGACGACGAAGAGATGATAAGAGGCGTACTTAAAGAGTACGTTGAGTTCGAGGGCGGCACAGCCTACGAGGCCGCCGACGGTATGCAGGCGGTCAAACTTTGCCGCGATAACGACTTCGATATAATTTTAATGGACGTAATGATGCCCCGCCTTGACGGGTTTTCCGCCGTTAAAGAGATTAAAAAGATAAAGAATATTCCCGTTATAATGCTTTCTGCACGGGGTGAAGAATACGACAAACTTTTCGGCTTTGAAATAGGCGTTGACGATTACGTTACGAAGCCTTTCTCTCCCAAAGAGGTAATGGCGCGTATCCACGCCATATTAAAGCGCGGCGCACAGGAAAACGCCAACGACATTGTAACCTTCGAAGGGCTTACTATCGATATGGTAGGGCGCAACGTATTGGTTGATGGTGAAAAGGTTGAACTTACCCCCAAAGAGTATGAAATTCTTTTCTATTTTGTAAAGAACAAAGGAATAGCTTTAACGCGTGAAAAACTTTTAATGGATGTTTGGGGCTTTGATTTCTACGGCGACGACAGAACGGTTGACACGCACATAAAGATGCTTCGTTCCAACCTTAAACAGTACAGAAAATTCATAGTAACTTTGAGGGGCTTAGGGTACAAATTTGAAGTCTGAACAAATTAAAGCACCAATTAAAATAAAAAAGCCCAAAAGCATAAACCGTACTATGACGGCGTATTTTTGCGTGTTGGCTTTTCTTATGATTTTTCTGATTGAGATTTGCTTCGTCATTTTAGTATCGGAAACGCTTGAAAATAGGGCGCGCGACAAAATATCGCTTATAGGGAAAGAGTTCGAAGCAACCCTTCAATCGGGTGCGGACGAAAAAACGCTTGAAGACAGCATCAACCGCAACCGCATAGACGGTATAAATATCTTTCTTTTCACTGCCGAAGGCGAGCTTGTCGCCCCCGACGATTACGGCGATATTCAAAGTATTTTAAACGAAGTAGCTTCACGCGTAAAACAGGAAGAGGCGGGTTATAATATAACATACCGTTCGGGCGATGCTGTCAGCTATGCTTCTAAAATAGAATACGCCGGTAAACCGCACATTCTTTTTGTAACTTATTCGGTTTCAATCGTGCGCGATACAGTTTTAAACTTACAGCTTTATCTTTTGATAATAGGTTTATGTGTATTCGCCGCCGCCGTGCTTGTATCTTTTGCTTTTTCAAAAAAGCTAACTTCGGGTTTGAAAACTATGTCCGACACCGCAGTTCTTCTTGCTGAGGGCGACTACGATATACAGTTCACTAACGCCGACTATAAAGAAATGGCCCAGCTTTCGGACACATTGAATTACGTTCGCGACGAAGTAAAGAAGAGTGAGGATTTCCAACACGAAATTCTTGCAAACGTTACGCACGATTTAAAGACGCCGCTTACTATGATAAAGGCGTATGCGTCGATGATTAAAGAAATATCCGGCGACAACCCCGAAAAGCGCGATAAGCACTTGCAGGTAATAATAGACGAAGCGGACAGGCTTACGGGGCTTGTAAACGACGTATTAAGCGTTTCAAAATTGCAGGCGAATATGACCGAGGTGAAATTAAAGGTTTTCAACCTAACCGAACTCGTCTACGGCATAATAAACAAATTCGGTTACTTGCAGGAAACGCAGGGGTATAGCTTTATGCTGGATATAGAGCAAAACCTTTACACCCGCGCCGACGAAGAAAAGATAAGTCAGGTTATTTACAACCTTTTAGGCAACGCGGCTAACTACACGGGCGAGGATAAAACCGTGTATATAAGTCTGAATTCCAGCATGGACGGCAAGCGAGTGCGTTTTGCAGTCAAGGATACTGGCAAGGGAATTTCAAAGAAAGACTTGTCGGAAATTTGGAACAGGTATTACCGCGTTAACGAAAACCACAACCGCCCCGTAAAGGGAACGGGCTTAGGGCTGAACATAGTAAAGGCAATTTTGGAAAGTCATTCCTTTGACTTCGGCGTCGAAAGCGAGGTTGAAAAAGGCTCGCTATTTTGGGTTGATTTCCCTTGCGTTCCCGCAGAAATAGAAATATAAGTCTTTCCCCGACGGTTTAAAAAGCCTTCGGGGAAAAATTTTTACAAAAAAACTAAACTTTGGTTATTTTTTTGTTGACACAATTAATATTAAAGAATATAATAAATTTGTAAACCACGGTTAAGTTATTGCATGGTTTAAAGGAGAAAGAATTATGCCTATTGCAATTGCACCTTCAAATACGGATTTGGTGGTAAGAAAAATCGGTGCGGAAGAGAAAATAAAAAAGCACCTTCAAGAACTCGGCATTACAGTCGGCAGTACTATTCAGCTTATATCCTCTACGGGCGGCAACGTCATCGTTATCGTTAAAGAGGGGAGGCTGTGCTTGGACAGAAACCTTGCCTCAAAAATTTTAGTTGCTTAAAACGCATATATATTTCGCAATACGGTGTCGCGTTGTGGCAACTCTCAGTCATTTACGGTTTAGTAAACTCCTTCGGGTTGTCCTCGCGCTTCTTGTCTTGCTCGTATCTTTGCGTTTTTGATATTTTGCAAAGACCCGTTCGCGGGTCAAAAAAATTAATTAAAAAATAAACCATAGTTTATAAATTTACAATAAAAGGAGTATCCAAATGAGCAAATTGCTTAGTGAATTTACCGTTGGGGAAAGCGGCAAGATTGTTGCCGTCAACGGTGAAGGTAAAATCCGCCGCAGACTGTTCGATATGGGCGTAACACCCGGTGCGGAACTTACTATGAAAAAGAAAGCCCCCCTCGGCGATCCCATTGAAGTTACGACACGCGGGTACGAACTTACGTTGCGTAAAACGGAGGCGGCTTGCGT
Organism: Clostridia bacterium; assembly: GCA_029062045.1. Classification (GTDB taxonomy): domain Bacteria; phylum Bacillota; class Clostridia; order Christensenellales; family Borkfalkiaceae; genus Coproplasma. The sequence goes on along the minus strand of JAIDQV010000174.1, from coordinate 1,337 downwards.
GGAGGTGGAAGTAAAATGAAAACTTTTGCGTTAGCGGGTAACCCCAACTGCGGTAAAACAACGCTTTTCAACGCGCTTACAGGCTCGACTGCGCACGTGGGCAATTGGCCTGGCGTTACGGTAGACAAGCGCGAGGGCACTTACAAGGGCGGTTCTAAAAATATAAACATAGTCGACCTGCCCGGCATTTATTCCCTTTCACCCTACACACCCGAAGAGGTAATATCGCGCAACTTCATTTTAGATGAAAAGCCCGACGGCATTATAAACATCGTCGATGCAACCAACTTAGAGCGTAACCTTTATCTTACGACACAGCTTCTTGAAATGGACGTGCCCGTCATCGTTGCATTGAATATGATTGACGAGGTAGAGAAGAGCGGGGATAAAATAGACGCTTCAACGCTTGAAAAAGCCCTCGGCGTTCCCGTAGTGCCCGTATCGGCGTTGCGTGGCACAGGCGTTAAACAGCTTATGGACAGGGCTGCGGCTATGCCTTCCGAAAGAAAGGGCACAACAGTTTTAAAAGAGGCGCTTTCAAAACAGCTTGAAACGGCTTGCGCTTACTACGAAGCGGAAGAGGTTGCGTCGCCGTTATTCCACGCAATAAAACTTTTGGAAAAGGACGAAATCGAGCTTGAAAGAAAGGGTGCAACCGCAACTCTTGAAAAACTCGGCGAAGAAGATTTGGAAGCGGTTATTGCCGACGAAAGATACAAATACATATCGTCAAACCTTTCAAACGCGAAAGTTAAAGCGGGAAGAGAAGTTTTAACCAAATCCGACAAAATAGATAAAGTTTTAACCCACAGAGTATGGGCGATTCCCATCTTTATCGTAATTCTGTTCTTTATATTCCATTTGACCTTCTCGGAAAATTTGTTCTTCTTGAACGGCTTCACCGAAGAACAGGCGTGGATGCCTACCCTTGTAGACTGCGGGCTTGCAACCGAAGTGGAAGGCGAGATAGAATACAACAACTTCGGCGTGGAAATACTTGCAATAATTTATGACGGCGCAATTTATTCCCCCGGCGTAATTTTAACTAACTTCTTGAATTTATTCCTTGACCATATCTCCGGCGGCATAGTAACTCTTATGGAAAACGCCGAAGCCGCAGAATGGGCAACGGGACTTGTAGGCGACGGTATTTTGGGCGGTATATTCGCCGTGCTCGGCTTCCTTCCCCAAATACTTGTATTGTTCTTGTTCTTCTCTATTTTGGAAGATTCGGGCTATATGGCGCGTATTGCGTTCGTGCTTGATAGAATTTTCCGCCGCTTCGGGCTTTCGGGCAGAGCGTTTATGCCTATGATAATGGGCTTCGGCTGTTCCGT